>JAEEGO010000081.1 GCA_016280355.1 Lachnospiraceae bacterium
AGCTTACCGCCGGAATGTTCAGCTTCCAGCTGAAGGATGCAGACGGCAACGTGCTTCAGACCAAGACGAATGATGCAGAGGGCAAGGTGGCCTTCGACAGTATCGGTTACACTCTGGATGATCTGGGAGATCATACCTACACAGTGAACGAAGTGATACCTGAGGAGGCTGATAAGAATCCCGGCATCACATACGATACAAATTCATATGAGCTGAAAGTGAAAGTGAGCGATAACGGTGACGGTACACTCGGTATCGCAAAGAGCGGAGATATAGCAGCGCTCGAGAGCACAGGATTCAAAAACACGTACACTGAGAAGGGCAAGATCAGCTTCAAGGCAGCCAAGACCATCAATAGGTGGGTCGGAGACGGCTTCTGGATCGATATGTACGTAGACGGCGCGGCTTCTCCGGCTGATTCTGTACTGCTGACGCAGGGTGCCTCAGAGAAGACCTTCAGGCTGATCGAGGCAGGTCCGGATGAGGCGGGCAAGACTCATACCTATGAGTTTGCAGAGCGCGGCAAGGACGGCAACGGGCTTACCTACGACAAGAGACTGAGAAAGTATGAAGTGACATGGGTAAGTGACGGAAAGGGCAAGCTGGTACCCAATGTACAGGCCATAGGCTCTGATGGCAGTCACACAGGCGAGGCAGTGACCGTTGATGATGGAGCTGTATACCCTGTACCTGCATTTGAGAATACCTATGCAGCAGACGGAAGCTTCGCACCGTATGTGACGAAGATAATGAACGGTGCAAATATACTGGAAGATTTCTCCTTCGAATGGCTGGCAGCAGATAAGGAGACCGTGATCAGTACGGCTGTAGTAAAAGCATCTGAGAGCACTTCGGGAACGGCAAACTTTGACAAGGTGATCAGCTACTCACTGGATGATCTCGATGAGAACGGTGAAGGAGAGAAGATATACTATGTCAGAGAGGTACCCGGATCACGCGGCGGAGTGACATACGACACGAATCTGCACGAGATAAAAGTAGCCCTGAAAGACAACGGAAGAGGACATATTGATACCACTATAACGGGTGATGTCTGTGTAGCAGCCGATGGAAATGTGACCATCAAAAACACCTATACCTCAGAGGGCAAGGTGATACTGCAGGCACAGAAGGTAGTAAAGGATGCTTCGGGCGAGACGGTACCGTTCAAGGATCTGAATGCCAATAAATCTTTCACTTTCGTGCTGAAGGATAAGAACGGGACAGAGCTGGATAAAGTCAGGGAAGTGACTGATGAGGGTATCATCAGCTTCAAGGAGATGGATCTCACCGGAACCGGAGAATTCGACTATACGATCGAAGAGACCGAGTATGCGGATGGTTACGAACCCGTAGTGTCTGTCATACCCGTGAAGGTGATCGTGGAGGATGACGGAAGCGGTAAGCTCATTCCTACGGTGACATACGGCGATGAGGGTGACCAGCTTGTGAACAGGATCACGGCAGGTACTTCCGTGAAGCTTGGCGGAACAAAGAAATACATACGCGATACCAAGTCTCCGGCAGAGTTCATTTTCGATCTCATACCCAAGTCCGGTGATGAAAAGAACAGGAGAGAGGCAAAGGCTGTTTACAGCTCTGAGTCGGGCGCGAATGAGAGCTTCGAATTTGCGGATCTGACATACGATATCACAGACCTTGCCGGCAAGACCGAGCAGACCTTCCTGTATACCGTGTCCGAGAGGATACCTGAGGGAGCGGATGAGAGCAACGGCTTCACTGTAAATGGAGTGAAGTACGACACAAACACCTACGAAGTGAAGGTGGTACTCAGACTCGAAAAGGGCAAGCTGGTAGCGGAAAAGTACAAGGAAGTAAAGGCAGTATCATCAGCCGAGAAGTCTGTATGGGAGAAACTGAGTGATACGGTACTCAACGGCGGTAATGACAGCATTAAGTTCGAGAACAGCTATGATGCCGAGGGAGCCATAGAACTTACCGGCCGTAAGAGCATAAAGGGATTCGGAAGCGACAGTCAGGCAGTGGAGGCTGCAGGTCTCAGCCTGGCAGGATTCGAGTTTGAGGTATATGAGGACAAGGGACTGTACAGCAATCTGGTAGCAGAGGGTATCAGCGGTGCTGACGGTGTGATCACGTATACGGTGAAAGCTCCCTACGGAGAAGGCAATGTCATAAAGTACAAGGCAGCCGATACAGGTGATCACAAGTATGTCATAAAGGAAAAGGTAAAGGCCGGCTACATGACAGCGGCTGACAAGGAGATGACTGTATCAATCACGGATAATGCATCCGGTATCCTTGCGGTATCCCCGGATACCATATCGAATGAGTATTCATTCGAAAATACGCCTTATGTGCTCAGTCTGAGCAAGCGGGATGCTACCACAGACAGCACTACGGAGGTGCCCGGAGCGAAATTTGAGCTCTACAGGGCAGGAGGCTTGCTCAACAATAAGACAGATCTCGTGGATGAGTGGGTCTCATCTGACAAGCCGCATGTGAAGTATGGTCTGGAGGCAGGTAAATATATTCTCCATGAGGAATCTGCTCCGGCAGGCTATAAGGTGATCCGGGATACCCTGATCACGCTCAATGCGGATAATACCGTGACAGTGGAGGAAAGCAGTCAGGTAGTCAGGGCAGCAGACGGGGAGGTGACAAATCTCGTCGTGGTGAAGGATGATGTGCAGCCTGTCACACTTACCAAGGTGGACGAGAACGGAAACAGACTTCCCGGAGCGGTATTTACCGTGACGAAAAAGGGCAGCACTGAGCAGGTGGCCGGCTTTAAGGATAACGGTGACGGCACATATACACTGAACGGGCTGGCTACAGGGCAGACCTATGTGCTCCGTGAGACAGAAGCTCCGGAGGGCTACGCAAGGGTAGCTGATGTGGAGTTTGAGATGACCGCAGACCGCAGGATCGTACTGCATACAGAAGCTGAAGGTGTGTCCACAAACGGAAGTGACAGTCTGACAGTAGCCGACAGGCCCATCAGATTCTACATAGTCAAGGAAGGACTGGATGAAGAGGGCAAGCGGTTCAACCTCGCAGGAGCGGTCTTCGAGCTTCAAAAGGACGGGGCTGTAGTAAGAGACGGTATCACGTCAGTAGACAGTGCCGAGGGAGTGGAGATAGACAAGCTTGTATCAGGCAACTACGTACTCCACGAGGTCACGGCACCGGAAGGATATGAATATGCCGATGATGTGATGTTCGAGATAGAGAGTGACGGCACCGTTAAGGGAACGAATGTCGTGTTCGATACCGAGAAAGGAACCTATTCAGTAAAGGTCGTGGATCCCAAGATCGGCTTCACCGGCTTCTCAGGACGCAAGGTATGGGTAGACGGAAATGATGCTCAGGGTATCAGGCCTGATGAGATCACCATCACCCTCGAGAGAAGTGAGGATAAGATCAAGTGGGTTCCCTATACATCAGTAACTGCAAAGAGGGACAACGGATACAGCTTTGAGTTTGTAACCACAGAGGATAAGCCTCTGTACAAGAAGTCACCGAGACACTATACATATCAGTACCGTATAGTGGAGGAGGCAGAAGATGTGCCCGCAGGATATATAGTGGACAACGCCGACCAGGACGGAAAGGGTATTGCAGCCAACATCAACGGCGAGCACGTGATAACCAACAGACTCGACCAGGAATATGTGGATGTCGAGGTTGAGAAGATCTGGCAGACAGGCGGGGTCACAAATGACGATATCTACAAGGGCTTTACTGCAAAGCTCTACAGAGCAGTAGAGAAGAACGGCAGCCTGACTACCTTTGAAGAAGTGCCCGGGGCTGAAGTAAAGGACGTGCCCAAGACAGGAAAGATCAGCTACACGCACCTGGATAAGTATGATGCCGAGGGATATGAGTATACCTACAAGATCGAAGAGACAAACGGGTCAAATACATATTCATGGCTTTCTACCAGCAAGATCTGGGATCAGGGTACGGATCTGAGCTCAGACAGCAATAAGGACGGTAAGATCAGCCTTAAGCTTGAAAACAGGCACGAAGTACCGGATACAAGTGTGGTCATCCGTGGCAGGAAGCAGGTATTGTCAAAGACAGGCGTGGAGAAAGACCTGTCAGGCTTCACCTTCGGTCTGTATCAGAAGGCTGAGAACGGGGACTATGTTCTTGTAGACGGAGTACCGCCCGTGACGACCACAGATCCTGAGACAGGTGAGTACAGCTTTGCTGCTATCAAATACACCGAGGATCAGGTGGGAGATTACACCTACTATATAAGTGAGGTCGAACGGACCGGATACACCTGCGATGTAGATGAGAATGGCACGGAGAATGAGGATAAGTATCATCCCGTACGTGTAAAGGTGGCCTACAACAGCGACAGGACAGGTCTTGTCGCCACCGCAAGCACGGATGAGACACCTCTGCTTATAAGAAACAGGTATGACGCAGCCGGCAGTATCACCTTTAATGTCACAAAGTCTATGCTGGATGACGGACAGTGGCCTGCAGGAGCCGAGTTCAGGGTGAAGATATCCGACAGGGTGAGCGGCGGACAGAATCCCGATGAGGAAAAGGATGCCCAGTATATCGTGCTGAGCGAGGGACAGCCTGCAGGAAGCGTGACATTCAGTGGATATACCAAGGCTGCGGAGCATGTATATACGATAGCTGAGGTGGACGGAAACGATAATGAACTGTCCGGAACAAGTGCAGACGGTATCGTATATGGTCAGGCTTCATCGGTAAAGGTGAACTTCACTGATGACAGAGCAAGAACTGACGGTGTACTGGAAGCAGTAGTGGACGGAGAGACTGCTGCGGAGGTCACGACAGGACTTACGAACGGCTACAGTGCAGCCGGCGAGTTTGCTCCGAAGGTATTCAAGATACTGACCGGCAAGGAGATGGAAGCGGGTGAGTTCAGCTTCAATCTCAAGGATGCGGACGGAAACGTAATAGATACAAAGGCAAACGATAAGGACGGCAATGTAGTATTTGACAAGATCTCCTACACTCTGGCAGATATGGCCGGAGCGAAGGAGAAGGCGTACACGTACTACATCAGTGAGGTGTCCGGCAACAACGCGGGCATCAGGTATGACGTGAGCGGCATAGAGGATCATGAGATCAGCTTCACACTCTATGACGACGGAAAGGGTCATCTGGTGAAGAGAGATATGACCGGACTTGACGGCGATGTACTTACGATCACCAACGAGTATACCGCCAGCGGTACCGTGCAGTTTGCTGCAAGAAAGATCGTGAAGACACCGGAAGGAAAGGTGCTGCCTTACAGCAGTACAGAGGGCAGGACGTTTGAGTTTAAGATCACTCAGACCTCGCCGGAAGGCAGGATGCTGACAGCGGACGGAGAAGAGAAGACCTTTATCACCGCTACGACCGATGAAAACGGACTGGCAACATTCAGCGATGTGCTCAAGTACACAGAGGCGGGTGAATACGAGTACTCCATCGAAGAGACGACGGATCTGCCCGGCTACAGGAGACCTGATGCACAGAAGATCAAAGTAGTGATGTCTGATGCCGACAAGGACGGCGAGCTTGATCCTACGGTCACCTATGAGGGTGAAGCAGGATACGCATCATTCATCAATACGCGAGAGAATAAGGGCGAAGTGAAGCTGAGTGCAAGCAAGATCTTTGATGATTATGCTTATCCCGCCGGTGGATTTAAATTCTATATCACCGATACCGAAGGCGGAAGCTACAACGAGGATGACGTGAGGGTCATCAGCGGAGCAAACGGACTGGCCGAGTGGAGCCGCAGCTTCACGCAGGAGGACTTCTTCGTGGGTGATGAGTATGCTCCCGAGAGAAGCTTCACATATTACATTTATGAGGTGGACGAGAGCGAGAAGAACCCTCAGATAGATTACGAGGGCGCTAAGAAGTACGCCAAGGCTACCGTGACGATAAAAGATCTCGGGACCGAAGAGATAGGCGTGGAAAAGGATGTGCAGTATGAAGGCGTGGCCCCGGCTGACAAGAGGAGCTGGCTGGATAAACTGCTGGGCAGTGAGCCTCCGGTACAGGCTGATGCGTACTTCACGAACCATGTGAAGAAGACAGGAGCCCTGAGCTTCAAGGCGGTCAAGCTGCTGCAGTATGTGGACGGAGCACTCGTGCATCCTACGGATGAAGTAAAGAGCGATATGAAGCGGCTGAGGTTCGAGGTCACGGAGAAAGGCAATAAGGTCATACCTGACGGAAAGATCGAGTTTGCAGGCAACGGCGACGGAAACGATGCAGTGATAGTCTTTGATGAGATCACCTATGACGAGCCGGGAGTACACGAGTATGTGATCAGGGAGACCGTGGATACAACCGGCATGAGCTTCTCCATCGACAAGGAATGGATGAAGGGCAGGAAATTCAAGGTATCCGTAGAAGATCCCGGTGCTGATATGGTGCAGAAGAACTACGGCAAGCTCTTCGTGAACTTGGTGAACGGTGACGATGAGTTCTCCATAGCGGATAACAAGATAGAGTTCATAGTACATAATCCCTGGAATAAGCAGATCAAGGTCAGCAAGAGATTCCTGGGTGTGGACGATGATCACCCCATAAACGGCGGCGTGACGCTCGAGCTGAAAAAGGAAGGACCTCTTGGAGTCGGCGAGACGGCTATGATACCCGATGGTGCCACGGAGCCTGCATGGACAGTGAAGACAGCAGACGAGACCAGAACGTTCACCGGACTGGCACCGGGCAGGTACAGGCTGTATGAGACGGTTGCCGATGACTGTGAGTTTACCAATGAGCTGATCACCGAGAAGGGCTATGTGGAGCTCACCGTAGATGAGGACGGCTGTCTGGTATCAGAGGACAACGATACTCCACGTGATGAATATGTCCTTGCAAACAAGGCAGATAACACGGTGGATATCTACTTCAAGCTGATCAAGAAGTGGGCAGGAAAGGCTGTGAACCAGGGAGAGGTTTATCCTCATGTAGAGGTGAAGATCACCAGAACGAAACAGCCTGAGGATATTACCGAGGGCGACAAGCCCGAGGTGTTCACCGAGACCATCATCACCGGCGCAGGTGAGACGGAGAAGGTGCATGTCACAGGAAAGTACCCTGCTCAGTACTGGAGCAAGACAGAGAATAGGTACAAGAACTACATCTACAGCATAGAGGAGACACCGGCACCCGGCTATACGGCCTTCAAGGGGACATATGACGGCGTGGAATATGATGGTGTGAGAGGCTACCATGTGATCGGCAATATGACAGGCGCAGACAGGTATGATACGGTAACCTTCAGAAATGTAGTCACACAGAGGTATATCGACATCAGCGCCGACAAGGTGTGGAACGATAACCTGAAGGCTGAGGCAAGACCTGCAGTAAAGTTCGTGCTGAAGGGCAGCGACGGCAGTGAGCGTACGAGTGAACTGAAGCCGACAGACAAGCCTCAGAGCGTGGAGTTCAAGGATCTGCCGGTATATGACGAAAACTACAATGAGATCATATACACCCTGGAGGAGGAGCCGGTAGACGGATACACCACCACCATATCGGAGCCTGTGAAGGATCTGAACGGAAATGTGAAGTATACTGTCATCAATAAGTCCATCAGGATCAGGATCAAGAAATATGATCTCGGCGACGACAGTGCCGATCCCATAACACTGGCAGGTGCGGAGTTTACCATCAACGAGGCAAACGACGACTGGTCGATCAAGAAGGACGGCTGGAAGGCAAGCTTCGCTACGACACAGCACTCTGACGGATGC
>JAEEGO010000082.1 GCA_016280355.1 Lachnospiraceae bacterium
ATCCGAAGTCAGAGGCCAGTATTTCCTGTAATGATAATGCTTCGTATTCTCCTGGCTCGCCATCAGCTGCAGACCGAGAGGCTTGTAGTGCGTATACTCTCTCTCCAGCATCTCCAGATAACCGGCATCCGAAGGATCTCCTCCCCTGCTGATCCCCTCCACAAACTCATCGCAGATACCGGATACGTCGTAAAGCTTCACATCAGGCAGGTTCTCGCGCCACTCAAATATCGTGTGCTCGTTGTAATAACATTTGTTATAAGTGCATTCGGACGACATGATATAGAATGCCGCCACCTCGTTGGTCGCCTTGAGCTCCCTCGCAAGAAACCACAGCGGCTTCGAGTACGTCTCACGGCACACGAACAGTATTCTCTTACCATACAGATTAGGGTATTTTTCCTTAGTAAACATACTACATCATCTTACCATATATGCGCCTCAAAAGACAGTTAGAACAGTTTCCCTGTCTTTCTACGCTTTCGCGCGTGTTGGTTGCGGTATTATCTGTTTTCAGATACCAGCGCCGCAATGATCAGCACGACAGCCGCGACTGTCGCAAATTGTGCCCGGAAAGTAAAGAAATAGTGGATATATGAATGATTGTGTAGCACCAGATACCTGACATACGGCACGAGCCCCACCAGAGCCAGCAGTATGACACCCCCCCTGTCGAAACCATCCCGCCTGTATACGAAGCCGATATACACAGCGCTCAGTACTATTATGGTAAATCCCATGACTCCAAGGGCACCGTATCCGAGAGGGAAAAGACATGCGATGTTTCTTGTCACCGCACCGGTCAAAAAAGAAGCAAGGCTTACTCCCATATCACCTCCGAGTCTTTCAGATACATGCTCCCCCACATAGGGCATCGCATTCTCCTGCATTACGACAGAACACATGAGCCACTTCATCCCCCACATGCACACGTATCCCAGGACCCAGGCGATCGATGAGAAAAGAGACATCCTCACGTCTTTTCTCTTAAAGAAAGCATCACTACTGTTATCCTTCCTTCCAAGCCACAGTATCACAAGAAGCGGCACCAGAAGTGTGATCGTCTCGGTTGTGAGGAAATCAACAAAAGACGTGATCATTCCCGCAACAGCAAAGAACACCGTGTAATGATCTTCCATCTTTTTTCTATAAAGCAGTATCGCTAGTATCGATAATATGAGCATCAGCAGGAATGTCCATGTGTATTCAAGTGAAAGAGGCACAAAATATGCACGTGTCATCACGAAAGCCACAACGAAAGCGATCACCAGTGGATATTCCTTAAGCCTTGCACAGATGATGCAAAAAAAAGCCAGCAGCAGTATGAGAAGAACGGCGTTCAAAACATAGATACCTTGCAGATTTAAAAAGAGAAGCAGCGGCCTTACCCATGTTATGGATCCGTGCCAGTAGCGCAGGTACTGCCTGTTCACTCCCAAGTCATTCTCTACTGCGATCAGATAGTTCTCGGTCTCCTCATGATCGGGAGTGAAGTAGTAAGCAGAAAGCATGACTGATCTGAACGGATACTCGGCGCTGAAATGATATGCGATATTAAGCAGGATCGCGTCCGCGTATTTATCGATACAGCTGCCCTCCAGCCCCTCAATGACATAGCCGAAGGGCTCTCTGTCACTCAGATACTGAGCCGATTCCAGACTATGCTGCCTGATCGCCTCTTTGGGGATCAGGGCAGATAATATAAGAAGCGCCGGCAGTATCACTGCTGCCGCCATGATGATCATTGCTTTTTTTATCATAGGCTATATATTAAAGCACCGGATCTCTCCGGTGCTTCAGGTCTTATTATCTGTATCAGTCCGTGTAGATCAGTACGTAAGCATAACCTTCAACATTCGGGCTGACCGTGATCTTATTCGGATCCTTATCCATATCATCCAGCTTTATGACATTGCCGCTCTTATCCATCGCAAGGATAGCGAACTGCCTTCCTGCCTTTTGATACTCATTGGGAATGATAAGCTCTATAGTCCCATCCTTTAATGAATACTCATTCTTGCCGTCTACAGACATGGACATTGAAAAAGCCCATTTCCATCCCGCCGGTACGGCAGCTCTAAAGACACCCTCTGCCAGATCGGACTGTTTCTGCTTTCCAAGGATCGCATTTACCTGCTTCACTTTATTTTTGCTGTAATATGTTGCAGAGATCGCATCCGGATTATTTATAAACGGTGTTTTGTCTCCTTCGTCATCGTCCTTTTTGTCGGATCTGTTGGTTGTCTTCTCTGCCTTCTTTGCTGCCTTCAAAGATACTATGACCGTTTTCACCCAACCATCGTCACGAGATATAGTATCACAGCCTACTACCTTCCAGCACTCCGCACCGGGATGGATTCCTCTCGCATTTACTGAAAATGTACCGCCAGTCCCATTATTTCCGTTAGAATCTTCCCCCAGATCATAACCTTCCATATCTTGATAATTAACACGCAGCTTTCCGCTTTGAAGTACGGCTGTTATAGCATCTCCTGCGTCGACCTCTTTTCCCATCGCACTATTTAGCGTTGTCGTTATAGAATTGTTATAATCTTCTTTAGTCATACCGGCTATGTCACCATAGGCATCCGGTCCGATATGCAGTGCCTGAGCGTATATATTTGCCGCAGGGATGATGGTCATGAGTATCGACAGTATAATGGCAACAAACCCTTTCTGTCTCGCCCTGATCACCGATTTGTTAATCGAATTATCGCACCCCCCTCACTCAGGGAGCTGTCTTTGTTTATATCATCTATATCTCTCATGGTATCTGTATCTCTCTTCCAAAAAACTCTGTCACCAATTCACCCACGTATTCTACATTAAATGCCTCTCTGAATCAAGCCTGCCAAAACGTCATTTAAACAAAAGTCGCTCAAAAAAATGCGTGCAATGTCTTGAAGGTCGTCCGGGGTAGTGCAGGGAAGATCAGACAGCTCGCCTGATCAAGTTCAATTTAAGACGTAAATTAAATTAAACTTGACATATTATCAAAAAATAGTATCATTAGTTCAAATGAAAGTGTAGTTTAAATCGAACTAAAATCTGACATAACCGGGAGAGGCGTTTATGGAATATATCAGAAGAGAACTGGAAAGAAAGTTTTTGGCCATGAATGATGTTTTTAAGGCAGTCATGGTAACGGGAGCCAGACAGGTAGGCAAATCCACTATGCTTAAAAAAATGGCTGAAAGTGAAGAGAGAACCTATGTGAATCTGGACAACTCCAGAGACCGGGAACTGGCGAAGAGAGATCCCGGTCTGTTTTTTCAGGTATATAAAACACCAATCCTGATCGATGAAGCCCAGAAAGCTCCGGAGTTGTTTGAATATATTAAGATGATGTGTGATGAATCTGAGCGGACGGGATTGTTTTGGCTGACCGGGTCAGAAAGCAAAAAGCTCTTAAAGGAAGCACAGGATTCTCTTGCGGGAAGAATCTGTATACTGAAAATGTATAGTCTTTCTCAGCGGGAAAAAAAGGGAAAGAGTGATATTGGAGAGATGGAGTTCTCTTACACCTCACTTCTCAAAAGATCCAGACAGTTTCCTGAGAATAATCTTCCGGAAGTATATACACACATATGGGAAGGCGGAATGCCGGGGACTATCGGAATGACAGCCGAGCAGCGCATGGAATACTACGAGTCTTATATTGAGACCTATCTTATGCGTGATGCGGTCGATGATAACGGCATCAGTGATACGGAGGGATTCAGAAAAGTGCTGAGAGCCTGTGCAGCCTTTTCCGGAAATCTGGTTAATTATTCAGATATAGCTCAGGCCGGAAATGTATCCGTACCCACAGCGAAAGAATGGATAAAGATCCTTCAGTCAATGGGGATCATATATCTTCTTGAACCATTCTCAAATAATGAGTTAAAACGTATGATAAAAACTCCTAAACTATATTTTTGTGATACAGGACTGTGTGCGTATCTTTCCATGTGGACGAGTATGGAAACGCTGATGAACGGCGCGGCCAGCGGGCACTTTTATGAAAACTATGTTGTTTCTGAATTCCTGAGAATGTATTCATGTTCAGAGAATAAAACGAACATGACTTTTTACAGGGATACAAACCAAAAAGAGATCGACATTGTCCTGGAGGAGAATGGAACTCTCCATCCGCTGGAGATCAAAAAGAGCAGCAATCCTGAGAAGAAAGCGATCAGTTCGTTTCGTTTGCTTGAAAAGAGTTCACTGAAGGTCGGTGAAGGGGGAATCATATGTATGGCTGCTAAGCCGTTTCCGCTGGATGAGAATAATAATATTATTCCGTGCAACATAATATAAGTTATGAGCGAGCGTAGTATGCGAGCCATAACTTAACGAGCAATTTAAGCAGTAAATCGCGAGATTATGACGGTATAAATACCGGGAAGTCATTCCCCGCGGATCAGCTCTGACATACGGCGGATAAAGTATCTGACAGGCTGCGTCAGCTGATGGACGATGCCGCGTATGCTCCTGTCCCCGTAGGGGAGGTCGCACTCAAAGTCCACCCTGTAGTCTCCTGTACCGTAATAGGCCGCAGTCGCTCTGTTATAAGGATCACGATACTCTTCATCGCCCAGACCCGTACAGTTCTCCAAATCGATAGATCTGTCTCCCACTATGGCTGAATAAACCGGCGGCGGCATTATCGCAGGGAGAGTCAGCCTTCCGTTTGTCCCGGCTTTTTTCAAAGTCTCTATCTGATCTGTCATCTGACAGTAAAAATCGGCATCCACCAGCAGACTGCACAGTATGCTTACCACCTGGGCACCACCCGTTATCATTGCGATATTCTTAAACCATCCGCAATGATAAGGAAAGACATCGGTTCCTGTGCGATCGAGGGCATACAAGGCTGCTGCGAGCAAATATATGACAGAAGGGTATGTAGCCCGTATCGGATACTCCGGAGACATGAGCATTACCATGGGTATGGCCCATGCAGCGGCCTCCAGTGCCCCGATGTAGCGGTCTGCCTCCGGCGTGCGGCACTGCCCGTTCATCAGGTATATCAGTATCGGAAGCTGCAGCGGCAGTTCACGAAGTACCGTAGGCAGGAAGCCCTCCTTGAAATATGCCTTGAACATATAGGGTGTATAGAGATATTCATCGGGCAGATACCCCGGGAACCTGTCATCGACATCCGTCGGCAGTGTATTACTGTATTCCCGCTCTATCCCGTATTTTATCTTGTTTCCGGGTGCGATCATAAGAAGCAGTACTCCTGCCAGACAGCCCGCAAAGCCGACCCTCATCCAGGAAGCGCTTTCTTTATGTATCTCGGCATTTATGAGCTCCATACCCGAGAGCATCAAAGCGGCTCCCGCGCCGGTCTCTGTCGTCCATCCTGCAAGGAGCCCCATAGGTGCGGCAAGCCAGACAGGGATCCTGTACGAAGGATCATGATACCTCCGGCTGTATTGCAGCACGAAAGCCGACTGCAGCACACCCACCCACATGTAGTTCATGGATCCCGTAAGCCACATACAGGTAGCTGCCAAATGGGGTGCACAGGCCCAGAAGCCCGCGGTGAGCACCATCGCCTTTTTGTGAAGTGCCAGTTTCCTGCCCTTTCTCCTGTTGCCAAGACACGCACACAGTCCAAGCTGTGACAGCATCACCGCCGTATTTGCCATGTCAAATTTTCTTTTGCTGTCAGGCATCAGGAATATCTGGACCAGAGATTCCGCTATCGTCCTTCCGTCCCAGGTCTTGTAATGTGATATCTGGGACTTTACCAGATCACGGACTGTCTTCACTCGCCTGTACCGGTGATTGCCGTATGCGAGGTTTCCATGTTCCTCACCCTCCCAGATGAAAGAATATGGATAATCATCCGCATATTTGGGCATCATCCTGTTCTTCAGGTACATGACCCCGCCGAATGCCGCAAATATCGTGACTGCAATAAGTTTCTGCTTATCTGAACGTTTCATAAAAAAGTCTTTTCATTCTTTTAACAAAGCTCCTGCAGGGTTTTACTATCCTGTATCTTGCAGCCTCCCTGCCCTCACCGCGGTACGGATGATCCTCGACAGGCTCTGCCTTTATCGCACCCGTGCCGTAATACGCCGCTACTGCCTTGTTGTACGGATCCTCCGGATTGGCATCAAGCCAGGTGGCCTGAAGCATATCATCTTTAAGCGACCTGTCTCCTGCAAGATACGACCAGAAATCAGAAACAGCCACGTTTTGTACGCTCACATCAGGATCTTCCCTGTGCTCCCTCAAAGTCTCGATCTGACCCTCTATCTCGCAGTACAGATCCGCATCCGCTATCAGCGAAGATATATAGTTTACTGCAAATGCTCCCGCTGTCATGACAGCAACTGCCTTTACGGGGCGCTCCCATTTCTTTAAGGTCTCCGGCGTGATGCGCTCCCATGCATACGCGGATGCCGTAAGAGACAGCAGGCTGGATACATATGCTGCGCGCACCGGATACTCGGGCGAGAGCATAAGCAGGACCGGTACACCAAAGGCCGCAAGTTCAAGAGAGGCAAGATATCTTCGATCATCCTTTGTCCCATGATCTTGCTGCATAAGGTACAGCAGTACCGGAAGCTGCAGAGGAAGCTGCCTTAAGATGACAGGCAAAAATCCGTTCTTAAAGTGGCTTGCAAACATCTTTCCGGTATATACATACTGCGGAGGCACATTTCCGAGTCCGTTAAACTCCTCGGGCATGATATCGCTGTATTCCTTTTCCAGCTGATATCGCCTGAAGTTTCCGGGAGCAAGCATAAGCAGTGCATATCCCGCACATGCACCCGCGACTCCGGCCGCCATCCATGCAGTATGCTCACTCTTCTTTCGTGCCGCAATGTATCTGACGGATGAGAGCAGTACGGCGACGGCTCCGCCGGCTTCGTTTGACCATCCCGCAAGGAGACCCAGCAGCGCCATAAGAGGCGCAGACTGCCTGTGATCCGCCTCATGGCAGCTGTTGCCGTACGGCAGCAGAAAGGCAGACTGGATAAGTCCCGGCCATGAGTAATTGGCTGCTCCGGTGGTCCAAAAGACAGTGTGTACGTTATACGGTACGCAAAACCAGTATCCTGTGGCAAGAAGAAACGCAAGTGATGCCGAGATCCCCTTACCGTCCTTCTTCCCCTTTGCTCCGGCAGCGCAGAAAAGGAGCTGCATGAGGATAGATACGGTATTCAGCCTGTCATAGGTTTTCTTGTCATCCTTCATCAGGACAAGCTGGTTCATGGTCTCCGCCACTGTCCTGCCGCTCCATGTAAGATAATGCGAAAGCTGCGACTTTGCGAGATCCCGCATATTCCTTACCCTTTTGTACTTCTGGTTGCCATATGCGAGATTGCCGTGATGCTTTCCGTCCCAGATGAAAGAAAAGGCATAGTCATCCGCATACTTCGGTAATATGCGGTTTTTCAGGTACATCAGTGTCCCGAAGCCGGCCAGTACCAGCAGTCCGCCTGCAGACTTCGAAAGTCCTTTTCTTCCACCGGATCGTTTCATTTACCTGCTTTTATCCGCAGACCGGCGTATGATATCGGCAGCATTTGTATCGCCGCTTTTTTCACTGATCAAAAGAGTACATACGGCATCATATATCTTTCCGAAACGCTCTATGCTTTCCGGCAGGTATATTCCCGCATCGTAGTTCAGCTCCACCTTTGTACCCTCTTCATCCTCATAGATATTGAGTTCTAAGGGCTCTATCGCAGCCTGCTCCTCCCGTTTCGGATAATCCACGCCCATAAGCATATCGTCTTCGGGAGCATCAAGCAGATCTCCCTGATACAGGAAGCATAGCATCTCCCTGTCGTCTCTTTTCATAAAAGGCGATACACTTCCGTGCATGACGGCCTCTCGAAGCTGGCGGCCAAGATCTGCAGCCAGTGACCTTACCGTGTCGTCCTCTTTGATACCGAATGCCACCGGATAATCTCTGATCAGAAGTCCCGCCGCACGCATTGTCCTGATATCGGCCCTGCCGTTGTAATTCCATGAGAGCATCACACGCTGCGTATCATTGTATGAAGCAAGAGCGAGTGCCGAAGAGAGCATGTAAAAAGCGCTCGCTGAGATATGGAGCCTTTTTGCAGCTTCATGTGCCTCTTCTGTCTTAAATGACACCTTGCATTCCATGCATTCCGCCTTGTTTACTTCTCCGGACAGATCCGGTCTCGGAAGCCTGTCGAAATCTCCCCTGTAAGCATTACGGAAATACTCCCTGTCTTTCTCCCTTACCCCGGCCTTCACTGCACCGCTCTGTTCGCCAAGCAGCGCGAAATAGTTATCGTAAGGTATCTTCTCTCCCTTCATGGCGGACAGGATATCCTCTACAACGATCTTAAGCGAATAGCCGTCGCAAATGATATGGTGTACGTCAAGAAACAGAGCAAGCCGTTTGTCTGAACGCATTATCCTCTTTCTGAAAAGCGGCTTTCCGTCAAATGTGAACGGCTTTGCAAACTCTTCCGATGCCTTATCGATCTCCTCCTCCGATGCCGCCTCCACCGTCACATCTACGTTATTCTCCGGTCTGTATTGCTGTCTCCAGCCGTCTTTAGTCTTTTCAATGACGGTAAGCAGGGCCGGATGGGATAAGAAGACCTCTCTCATTGCATCCTGCAGACGTGCCTCATCCGTATCGGGAGCAAACTCCAGCACTATGGGCAGATTGTATATGACACGCCCGGGCATGGCTATCTCCTGTTCAAGGAAATACATCTGCTCGTCCGTCATAGGATAAGGTCTGTCATCACCGGCTGTATCATCTGACACCATCCCCTCCTTAAGCGCCCTTTCGATATTTCGTACCGTGCGCTCCCTGTAGATCACCGTTACCGTAAGCTCAGACAGTCCCGCCTCAGACACGACACGAATGGCAGAAAGAGAATCGCCTCCGAGCAGGAAGAAATCATCATCTATGCCTATCCTGTGATCTCCGGCATTAAGCACCTTTGCATATACCTCACAGAGTTTTTTCTGTGTATCGTTTTCGGGAGCGGCATAGGAAGCATAGAGCATGCTCTCATCCGGCTCCGGCAGAGCCTTTTTATCCACCTTTCCGTTCTCGTTCAAAGGTATCGTATCGATCGATACATAGCAGGACGGTATCATATATACCGGCAGCATATCCTTCAGTTTTTCAGCCATTTCCGCTGCATCCAGACTGCGTCCGGTCTTATGGTATGCACACAGGTATCTGCTTCCGCCCCTCTCCCATACCTTCACCGCCGCGAAGTCGGTATCCAGCACCTTTCTTACCGCAAATTCCACTTCCGCGGGCTCTATCCTGTTGCCGTTTATCTTCACCATATCGTCGATACGTCCGAGGAGAGTATAGTTGCCCCTCTCATCCACACTCAGATAGTCCCCGTTCCTGAAGTAAGTGACTCCGTCAACATCTACAAGATCAGCCCTGTCTTCATCATGCAGGTATCCCCTGAAATACGGAAGATGCATGCAAAGCGCCCCCTCCTTCGGATTCACCCCGCCGTCCTCATCAAGGAGTACAAGCCTTGTATCCTCATCCGGTGTACCTATGGGGGTATTCTTGTACGCATGGTCCAGATCGAAGAAGAAAGGCAGATAGGAAAATTCAGTGGGTCCGTATGCGTTCATCACAGGGAAACGGTCTATGTACAGATCCACCGCTATCTCTCCGGTGATGTGCAGCACCCGAAGATCCATTCCGCCTGCACTCTCAAGCGCCTTTACGAGTGTCGGCGGCATACATGTGGCATGTATCTCATGCTTCTTAAAATAAGCAAGAAGACCTGCGGGGTCCCTCACAAGAGTCAGCGGTATCAGATGCAGCGTGTTCCCCGTACTCAGTATGCCGGACATCAGATACAGTCCGCCGATAAATGTCTCCGGAGCGATATTCGCATAGTTCAGAGGCATGTATCCGTCTATGGAACGGTATGTGGAAGAAACGATATTCCTGTAGATCCCGTATTCCTGTACCACACCCTTGGGTCTTCCCGTGCTGCCCGAGGTATAAAAGATAAACGCCATATCATGAAGATTGGGATCTGCCCATCTGTCTGCGGGAAGAGGCTCTTCCTGCATGGCTTTTTCAAAGTTCTCCTCATCCATGACAAGAGCGGCCCCGCTGTCCTTTATGATGTAGGAGATCCTCTCCTCCCCCATCATATCCTCTACACCGACCCAGGCTGTACCCGTCTTCATGGCTGCCAGGCGCACTGCCACATAATGCACTCCCCTCGGGACTCTTATGGCTACCACATCCTCACGGCCTATCCCCTGCTTTATGATCCAGGAAGCTACTCTTCCGGACATATCGTCAAGCTCCTTATAGCTTGTCGCTCTCTCACCTCCGTTGTCGACTATGGCTGTCTTATCCGGAGTATCCTGTACGAAATGATAAAACTTTTCCAAAAGCTGGATCATTACTGTCTTCTCCTCCTTATTATGCCGGTTGTCCTCCGATTTCCGGTGTGTCTGATCTGTCGTCTCTTTCCCGCAAGAGCTTTCTGTAGTCTATCTCAAAGCTTGCACGGTTCAGTCCAGCCGTATTCTGGTACTTCCCCTTTCCAAAATCCTTTATGAGGAAAACGACCGTATAGTCCGCCAGTCCGGCGGGAAACTTGTCTATATCGGAAAGGTCAAACATCTTTCCGTCATACCACATCACCACATTCATTGACCCTGTATAGCAGTCAAAATATGCATCGACATGCACATATTCATTGTCCGGATTGTTGTCGCGGATGGTTACGCTCATATCTTCCAAAAAGAGCATGGTCTTTTTCACCGCCTTCCGGGGCACGTGCATGCTGTCCAGAAACTCCCGGGTCTTTTCCCTTGCCGCTACTATCTCCTCCGGGACCGTCTTGAAGCTCAGGTTCAGTGATTCCTTATCCCTGTCTTTTAAAAGGAACGGGAAGCCCTCCCTGTCATAATGTAAGTAAATGAATAAAAGCAGTATACCCACACTGACATATGTGCAGATGCTCTCTCCCACCCATACGCCGATCACACCAAACGCACCTGCAAACACAACGTTCAGTATCAGACGCACCACCAGAGTGTCCAGAGCATTGCCAAATATCTGCAGTTTATATCTTCCTATGTCCAGATAGTATTCAAGGAACACGCCGTTAAAGACAAGAGCGATCGCTGACAGAGAGGTAAGCCTGCAGGCCCACGCGGTAAATCCGACAAGCTCCTCCTCGATGCCGTAAGCCATCGGAAACAGCGGAGCAGCTATCCATACCACAGCTATGAATATTACCCCCATGATCATTGTGATCTTGAATCCGTACAGTACAAGTTCCTTCATGGCTGAGGTATTCCTGTCGCCCCTGTAGGACAGGAGCATGGTCTTCATCGCTTCATTCACGCCTCCTCCTATAGCCATCATCTCATAGATAATGGACGTGACAGCGAGTACCGCCAGATAATCTTCACCGAAAAACCGCAATATGAAAATATTCAGGAGAAATGAATAAATGAAATCGAAAACATTGTTTGCACCGTCTGTGCCGCCTATTATGAGCATTTCTTTAATCTGCGCGGGTCTGAAGCGGAATACAGGTCTGACTCTGTATCGCTTCCCGGCGAAGTGGGATATCGCGATGATAAAAGCGAGCACAGTTCCTATGGCACTGCCAAGAGATACGCCGTACATTCCTATGTGCAGTGCAAGTACCAGTGAAAGCACCGCATTGCCGAAAAGCATGGCGACGTTTGCAAGCAAAGCCCTGACCTCATCTCCGTCTATATATACTATCTCGGTAAGCAGTGAAAGAAGCGGCGTGATAAGAAAGGTGATACGGTAGAAGCTGAAATACTGTTCACCGTAGGTACGCACCACACCCGTTTCGCCCATCAGATCAAAGTAGAAGTCCCCGAGGAGAAAAGAAGCGGCGCACATGACAATTCCGAATATGACAGCCATGACCGATGCCATACCCAGTATCTCCCGGCTCCTCTTCCTGTCATATTCACCCACCGCACGCATATACAGCACAGCCGCCCCGCTGCTTACAAGTACCTCAAAGACAGTACCCAGCGTGAGTGCGGGATCTATCAGCATCTCACCGGACACGGCATCGGATCCCATCAGGTTTCCGACTATCAGCCTGTCGGTAGCCTCCATTACGATATTCTGCAAAGCATCCAGTATAGATACGAACAGCATGGCCTTCATCTTGGCCTTGCCGAGATATCCTATGTCTTTGTTATGCTTCAGCAGCATGTCAGTCTCCAGATCATTTTCAAGCTTGTATTTATCCCTTTCAAAGGATTTTTACTCTGCTCACGATAATAATCGTTTTACCGGACACACTCATTTACAGCTTCAAGATATGCGTATCCCTCGCAGGTATCAGCCTCCAGCATCGCTCCCTCACCCCATTCATTCCAGGCATTTATAAAGACAAAGCTGTCAGTGGATATTTTTTCATTTAGTTTACATAAAGTTTCTTTGAACTTTTTTGGAGCAGCCCCCGTATATACCAGTCCCTTATATCCGCGTCTGGGGGTATTGTCCCATCTGGCGATTATCCCGGGATACTCATCCGCTCCGTATTCCCGGCTTACTATCGCTTTATATATACGTTCTATCGGGATCCTCCGCTCCAGTATCTCTTTGTGAAAGACCCTGTTATATCCCTGTCTTACGGCGGTCGATACATTGTACATAAGCTTGCCCGCCACCTCAAGGTCCTTCTTCAGGGAATATCCCGGTTCGAAATAATAATATGCATCGCAGATCGCGCGCTCATCCCGTCCCTGGGCAGTCCGTCCGCCGACAAGGTATATCCCCGGAAAACCTGCTTCCCTCGCCCATGCATCGAAGCACTTCCTCATTTCAGGAAGCTGATCTATATCATACGTGCGGTAGATGCAAAGCATGGGTTTGCCGTCCTGCTTTATATAGCGTTCATCCTTAAAGAAAGGCAGAAGATAATCAAAATGCGCCTTCCAGTCATCTTCTTTGCCGTATTCCTGTCTGATGAGTACGTCTTCCATACGCCCGTACCACGCCCTGGTCCAGGTCTCGTTGGCCCAGCAGAAGCAGTATCTCGTATCTATTTCGGGATGCGAAAGGAGTATCTCGCCGGGACGCTCCATCAGTTTATGGCCGGTGAAATAATAATGATAAAAGACGAATCCGTATATACCGTACTTTTTTGCAAGCTCGGCCTGAGCCTTCAAAGTCGTACCGGTCTCATCCGACAGATCGTAATACTCACCGCCCTCCGGCACTCTCGGCTGATCATGTCCGGCATACAGAGGCTTTGCTTTACGCACCGCAGACCACTCCGTATAGCCCTCGCCCCACCACTCATCGTTTTCAGGGAAGGTGTGGAACTGAGGCAGATACAGTGCCAGCGGCCTCATGCAGTCCCTCCGGTCTCCGTGGCGCTGCTTCCAGCAGGTTCAGACTCTCCCGCGTTTTCCGCTGCCGGATCCGTTTCTGTCAGGATCCTTACCGCCCTTCCGAGTGCAAAGTATACTACGGGTGCACAGAGCTCTATCTCAAGCACATTTGAGCCTATCGACATTAAAATAGCGCAAGTTATGACTGCTATCTCGGGTACGACCTTCCTGATATTTCTGTATGCCTTGGTATATACGAGTACAAGAATGAACAGTATCAGGGAAGTCCCTATGATGCCCATCTCCGAGTAAAGCTTTACCAGTCCGCCGTCCGCTATGATGTACTCCTGAAATCCCGCTGCCCTGTGGCCGCGGCTTCCCAGACCGTCTCCCAGCCAGAAGTTGTGAGTCCTGTTCACCACATTGACCCATGAGCCTGTCCTTTCTCCGAAGCCTGCGGGTATCGATGAAAGCCTTGCCCAGAACTTGTCGAAGACGCCTCTTGCAAAGACAAAAATACCTGCCACGACAGCAATAACACCTGCTATGCCGATCCATATATACTTTCTGTTTGATTTTTTTCCGCCCTTATAGGCCGTAAAGCTGAAGAAGATCAGCATCAGTATGACTGAGAACATGGCAGATCTCTGATTGGCCATGAAGGTGAAGATGATCGAAAGCACCATATATATGATGCCCTCCCTGCGCCCGGCACCGTTCTTCTTCCAAAGAAAGAAAGATGAAATGCACATGGCATATGCCACAAAGCATCCCATGGCCCCGGAGCCTATGACAGATTCCATCCTGACCCTTGCCGTGGGTGCATCCGCAACGGATATCAGTGAATTCTCATACGCAAAATCCAGATAAAACTGCGGTGTGAATATGAACATCACAGCTCCCAGAAGCCCCATTGCAAGCGCCGCTATGACAAAGCCTCTGTAGTATCTGTCTGCTTCGTCCTCATCAAATCCCCTGCCGGCATAATAAAAAACCATCGGCAGAGCCGTAGTCGTGACCTCACCTGCATATACAGCCACAGGCATCCCGTATGCGACGCACCATATCCCGGACAAAAGGTTGTATATAAGATAAGCCGTAAATACCTTGTCTTCCGTTTTCTTTACCGTGACAAGCCCCAGCATGGCTATGCACGCAGCTCCCAGCAGCAGTACAGCCGTCAGGCAGATACCCGTCCTGATACCGCTTATGAAAAGATGCATGGCATATATCAGTGTCGCTATGGGATATATCAGATATATGTAGTTTTTTATGATCTTCTTATACATTTATTCTGTCTTATCTGTCCGTCAGTATACGGACTGCCTCCTTCAGGCTTCCCGCCGTTATGTCAGGCTTCCTGTAAGAAAGCCTTGCGCAGACGTCGCACTTCAGATCTCCTATGAATACGGACTTCAGTCCCGCAGCCTGTGCACATTGTATATCGGTATACGAATCACCGGCCATAAAGGATGCCTCCATGTCGCATGCATATTTCTCAGAAGCCTCTTTTATAAGCCCTGTCTCCGGCTTCCTGCATCCGCATTTGCATATGAGGTCCTTCTCCGTACTTCTTTCACTGCCCTTAGGATGATGCGGGCACATGAATACTTCGTCTATCTCCGGGATAAGTTTACATAACTCTTTGTTGATATCCCACAGCTCGCCAAGGCTCGTCTTACCTTTCGCTGCAGCAGGCTGATTGGTGATGATAAAGACATAGTAGCCTGCATCCTTTAGCGTCTTGACCGCCTCAGCCGCGCCGTCGAGTAGCTTAAGTTCGGATACTTTAAGCGGAGAGTCCAGCTGTTCCGTATCCTCGTTGAATACTATCTCATTCAGCACGCCGTCCCTGTCAAGGAAGGCTGCCTTATGCTTCACGTCGAACCTGTCCCTGGCATAATCGATGAACTCCCTGTAGGAGTCGGGACGGCCTATCTCATAGAAACGTCTTTTCACCACAAGACCTGCAAGCTTACCCTCGATCGAGAGTCCGTGCTGTATCTCCGACAGGTCGAAGGCCTCTCCTTCCTTACGGTCTTTCAGGACCTCCTTTGCAAAGACGTTCACGCCATAGTCTATATACTTCATGCGATCATCGGGCTTTTTGTCGTACAGCTCTATCTTCCCGTCATTATAGATCACATTGCTGCTGTCATATCTTCCGTTATTCTCAAGGAGTGTCATCAGGGAAAGTGCGCCTTCCTTCTTTGCCATGCGATATCTCCACACCACTTCCCTGTAGTCTATATCCATGAAGGAGTCGGCGTACACCAGCATGAAGTCATCCTCCAGCTTATCATACGCCTTGCGGAGTGCCCCTCCCGTGCCGAGCAGCTTCTTCGGCTCGTTATCGGCCTCTTTACCGTCGCTGTCTCTGGAGTAATCTATGCTTATCCCGTAATCCGCACCGTCACCGAAATGCTCCTCTATCTCCTCTGACAGATATCCTGTACAAAACAAAAATCTCCTGAAGCCGGCAAGTATCAGAAGTCTAAGTTCATATTCAAAAAACGGTCTGTCGTTTACGGGAAGCAGCGGCTTGGGGCACGTTGCCGTGATCTCTCCGAGCCTTGTCCCCAGGCCTCCCATCATGACGACTACCTGCATATCATCCATATCTTTCATTCTGAGCGTCTTTTATCTTCCATTCCCCTGCTCTTATCATGCGCCACAGTAAGCCATGACGCAGCAGGATTTTCTGTATGCAATGAATGGGAGCGCCGGCGATGAAGGCGCATCGCCAAGCGACTACGAAGCAGCATACAGGAAATCCGGCAAATCAGAGCGCGTTGACGATGAGATGCCAGACTATACCCTGAAACCCTTCCGCATGCGGCGTGATCCTGCCCTCATCCACCACGGGTATGAGCACACAGGCATCGCTCACCTGCTTGGAATATCCGCCGTTCCTTGATACAAGGGAAATGATCCCGGCTCCCTTTTCCTTTGCAAGCTTGAGTGCTGCAACGATATTCTGGCTGGTGGTCTCGCTTCCGCCGCCTACGGAGAATACCATTACGGCATCCCGGTCATTTATGTGCGACGTTTTGAGCCATTCTGTGAAGGTAGTATCCCAGCCTTCATCATTGGTCCTGGCAGTAAGCTCGGATACATTGTCGGTGGGAGCATAGGTCTCTATGCCGCCTATCTTCCTGAAGTCATTTACTGCATGAGATGCATTGGCTGCTGAGCCTCCGACTCCAAGGATAAAGAGTCTTCCTTCTTTGGCCTTGACGTCACGGAGTATCTCCACCGCCTTCTCTATCTGATCCTGCGGCAGCCCGTTCGCCACCTTCACGGTCTCCTCTATATAGTTTGAAATATATGCTTTAGTATCCATAAACTCCTCCTGTGAGCCTGCGTATGCAGTCCCCGTTCTTACTGTTCGTCAAAAAGCCACTCATTATCCATGATGTATTCCACGGTCTTGACCACGGCCTGCTCTATGGTATATTCCGGCTTCCACCCGAGGCTTCTTATCTTCTTCGTATCAAGATAGATGAAAGGATTGTCTCCCACCCAGCCTCTGCTTCCTCCGGAGTATGAAAGCTTTGGTGTTACTCCCATACGCTTTGTGATCCAGCCAACCGAATCATTGACCTCGCAGTACTCATCGGTACCCAGATTGTAGATATTCACCTTATCCGTACATTTTTCTATGACCGTGAGGATCGCATTGATGCAGTCTCCCACGTACAGATACGACTTTTTCTGATGGCCGTCCCCGAGGATATAAAGGTTTGCAGGATCATCCTTCAGCTTCTTGTAAAAGTCAAAGACATGTCCATGGGGATATCTCTCTCCCAGTATCGATACGAACCTGAAGATATATCCCTGGAAGCCAAAGCCTTCGCAGTATGATTCGATGAGTCCCTCTCCGGCGACCTTTGATGCCGCATAAAGAGAAGTCTGCACCGGAAACGGCGCATCCTCCGGAGTGGGTATCACCTCAGCCTCACCGTATACCGAGCCTGTGGATGAGAAGCCTATGCGTTTCACGCCGTTCTTTCTCATCGCCTCAAGTACTCTTGCCGTATTAATGGTATTCTGCTCCAGATCCTTCAGAGGATGCTCAAGACCGCGTCTTACGTCTGCATTTGCCGCAAAGTGGAATACGAAATCCACTCCTTTCATTGCTGCATCCAGCTTATCTTCTTCCTCGAGCCTTGCCTCCACCAGATGAAACTTCGGATGCTCCATCGCATCCTTCAGATACTCCCTATGGCCGGTGATGAAGCCGTCATATACAGTTACTTCATGCCCCAGACTCAGCAGTCTGTCGGCCATATTGGAGCCTATGAATCCGGCACCGCCGGTAACAAGAAAATGCATATCGTCTATCCTTCCCGTATGTAAGTATATCCGTCTGATCACATACAGGGTAAGTATAGCATATATCACCCTAAATAACTACTTCCTTGTTTGTATGACCACTATATATTGTATTGCTCTTTCATTCTTCCCAGAAAAGATCATCGAGTGTCTTATCCAGTGCCCTGCATATCGAGATGCAGAGATTGATGGTCGGATTGTAGTCACCCTTTTCTATGGCACTCATGGTCTGCCTCGATACGCCGCAGATCTTTGCCAGCTCATCCTGTGACAGATCCTTTGCGGCACGGGCTGATTTAAGTTTGAGATTTTTCATACTTATTCTTCCTCGCTCTTTCCGTTGTTATCCATCACATGCTTGATGAGCATTTCACACATGATGATAAAAAGCATTATCACTACCATGATATTGAGCATCGGCATGCCAAGCTTTCCGTCCTCCATGAGACTGCCGTTTAAGATCGCTCCTGCAGCCAGCATCAGATTGAGTGCCAATGCGCCCATGATCACCCATATATACTTCTTTCGATCATTATTGAGTCCCCAGTACACATCATTCCAGATGCAGAATGCACCAAGTACCGTACATCCGACAAATATGCCTGCGACATGAAGGATATAATCCTGGACCGGGAACTCTATGCCGCTCATCGTCAGTATCATCATCAGTGCTTCGTATACTATTACAGTGTAGAATGCTATGGTATATCCCTTGCCTCTTACGAGAAGCTGGCGCTCATCATACTCTGTCTTTATCTTTTTGTTCGTGTTTACAGCTTTGAAAACGCATACACATATCACCAGTCCCATCATCACTCCTATTGCCACACCCATCGATCTTCCCATATCCATTTTCTGATCCTCCCTGAATCATTTATTTTCTTTTGAGCCTTATACCCTCATGCGTGAGTATTGCTTTGCCTGCATGCACGAAAGTACGGATTGCTCCGCTACGCTTTCGCGCAAATAAAATGAGACGTCATCATCTTATATGCAGATGATAACCCCTCAATAGAATAATGTCAAGTATATTTTACATTTTATTTATAATATTTTACTAAACGCTATTGAACTGCCTGTGCCAGGAAGTTTTTCATCATGGTCACACCATCAGGTGTCATGATGGATTCCGGGTGGAACTGAAGTCCGTACACCCTGTCCGCCACATCTTCTACAGCCATTATCTCCCCGTCATCGGCTACAGCAGAAGGGGTAAGCTGTGCAGGAAGAGTATCGGGATCTACCGCAAGAGAATGGTATCTTCCTACAGTAAAGGCTTCAGGCAGCCCTTTGAATATCACGCTTTCAGCTGTATGCTTTACCACAGACTGTTTGCCGTGCATCAGCTCTCTCGCATAGGTCACCGTCGCACCGTAAGCTTCACAGATGGCCTGATGGCCGAGACATACTCCCAATATCGGGATCTTTCCTTTAAGCACCCTTACCGCATCTTCACATATGCCCGCATCAGCAGGTCTTCCGGGCCCCGGAGACAGTATTACCGCTTTCGGGTCCATCGCAAGTATATCATCCGGTGTGCAGGCGTCGTTTCTTATCACCTTTATATCCGGATCTATCGCTCCTGTCATCTGATAGAGGTTGTATGAAAAACTGTCGTAATTATCTATGAGCAGTATCATTCCGGCATCTCCTCTGCAGTACGTATAGCCTCCACTACAGCACGTGCCTTGTTCAGGCATTCCCTGTATTCATTACCTGCTACCGAGTCAGCCACTATGCCTGCGCCGGATCGTACAAATACCCTGCCGTTCCTCTTGTAAGCAAGCCTTATGGCTATACACACGTCCAGGTTGCCTGCAAAATCCACATATCCGACGGCTCCTCCGTAGATGCCGCGCCTGTCGCCCTCGAGTTCATCGATCAGCTGCATGGCGCGTATCTTCGGTGCTCCCGAAAGGGTCCCCGCAGGAAGCACGGCGTCCACTGCATCTATGGCGTGAAGCTCATCCTTCATCCTTCCGCTCACCTCCGAGCCGATATGCATCACGTGCGAGTATCTTTCCACGCACATGTATTTTTCTACTTTTACGCTGCCGAATTCGGAAAGTCTGCCGAGATCATTCCTTCCGAGATCGACGAGCATGTTGTGCTCGGCACACTCCTTCTCATCAGCGAGCAGCTCCTTCTCGAGACGCACATCTTCCTCATAGTCCTTACCCCGCGGCCTTGTCCCCGCCAGCGGAAATGTGCGTACCGTTCCGTCCTCGACCTTGACCAGAGTCTCCGGAGAAGCACCTGCCATCTCGATATCATCACCTGAAAAATAAAACATATACGGTGAAGGGTTGGTGGTACGGAGTACCCTGTAGGTATCTAACAGGCTGCCTTCAAAGGCTGCTTCCATCGGATTTGAGAATACCAGCTGGAAAATATCTCCTTCGTGGATATGATGTCTTATCTTTTCTATCTTCTCCGTGAAGATCTCCTCCTCAAGGTGAGGCTTCAGCTCTTCCTTGAGCCTGCCCTTTATATGAGGTGCGGTCTCACCCGAGCGCACAAGAGTCTCCATCTCGTCGAGCTTCTTTTCAACACGGATATAGTCTTCATCTATATTACCGGTATGTACATTGGATATAAGCAGTATCTTCTGTCTCAGATTGTCAAAGCAGATCAGATCATCAAAGAGCATCAGATTGACATCGTCAAATCTCTCCGTATCTTCGGATGTGAAATGAAGAGACGGCTCTCCATACTGCACATAGTCGTATGCAAAATAGCCCACGAGTCCCCCCGTAAGAGGAGGCATATCCTTAAGCTTTGGTGACCTGTTGTCGGCTATCACCTTACGTATGTATTCCCCGGGGTGATCCACCCTTTCTTCATATACTTTGCCGTCCTGTACCACCTTAAGCAGATGATCCTTGCAGGATATCTCCATGGACGGCTCATAGCCGAGGAAGGAATACCGTCCCCACTGTCTGGCATCCTCCACGCTCTCAAGCAGGAATGTGTGCGAGCTGATGTTGAGCAGCACACGGAGCAGTCCGACGGGTGTCCTTATATCGGCCATCATCTCCCTGACGACGGGGATCCTCTTATAATCTCCCGAACGGGCGATCTTATGTATTTCTTCAAGTGTAGTCTGTCTCATTGCTTTGTATGATAGCATAACCTCCAGGCAACATCTACCGTAATGTGGATGTCATCTCCCAGAAGATCACGGCACTTGCTGCAGCCACGTTCAGAGAGTCCACTCCGTTCTTCATCGGGATCACTATCCTGCAGTCACATTTTTCTGTCACATCCTTTGGCAGTCCGTCTCCCTCCGAGCCGAAAAATACCGCAGTTTTTTGCTTTCGTATATCACCTGCTCTGTCAAGCGGCACGGCATCATCTGTAAGTGCCGCAGCGAGCGTGGTATATCCTCTGTCTTTCAGCACATCAAACAGAGCTTCTGCCCCGTCCTCTTCCGGCAGGACTGCCCATGGCACCTGAAAGACACAGCCCATACTCACACGTATGGCGCGTCTGTAGAGCGGATCGCAGGAGTCGTGGGAAACAAGTACGGCATCTATGCCTAAAGCTGCAGCCGATCTGAATATGGCTCCCATGTTAGTCGGATTCTCTATGCCGTAAAGTATGGCTACATGCCTGCCCTCATCCAGCAGTCTTCGGTGATCAGGCATCTCACGTCTTTTCATGGCAGACAGGAACCCGCGCGTCATGGGATAGCCCGTAAGCTTGGAGATCACCTCTTTAGAAGCAGTATAAACCGTCACGTCCGGAAATCTCCCGGTGATGCTTTCTGCTTTTTCCGTCAGGCCGTCTTCTATGAGAAAAGACTCCGGGACATATCCGGCATCCATGGCACGTATGATCACATTTGCACTCTCTGCGATAAAGAGTCCTTCTTCCGGCTCATATATATGCTTCAGCTGGTTCTCATTAAGCTGAGAATAAACTGACATTTTTTCACTGTAGATATCCGTGATACGCTCCATCCGCCCGGTCCTGCATCCTCCCCGCTGTCGGATTTCATGAGAAGCATCCGACTTTTCTTTGAGTCAGTATCGCATATGATCAGTGCTCTCGTCTATTCTTTTCATGTGAAAGACAGGCCTATCCCACTGTAATTATTCTGATAAGATATGATATCATTAGAAAAAACGAACCGAGCAAAAAGGATCCGGGATATGCTAAGATACTGTACTTACTGTGAAAAAGATTTTGATTTCCCTCCGCTTTCCGTTTCGGGAAAGGATGATCTCATATGTCCCGAATGTGGCAGAGTCATAGGCAAAAACAGCAGGAACCCTGCAGGTAAGGAACAGATCGAAAAGACGGAAGAAGAGATCGGCAATCTGTATGCAAGACTTTTGCATCTGTCATATATCTTCTATCTCACGCTTGGTATCATCGGTGTTCTGGCTTTTGTGACAGGTTCTGTTAAGCTTCTGTATATCGTTACCGGTATCTCCATCACTGCATATGTTTTACAGTTTCTGACAGGGACCCTTACCTTTGTATCCGGTCTGATATTCCTGCCTGCAGGAGCTGTTCTCGGATATATGTATTTTAAGAGTATCCCGGGCCTCTGCCTCGGGATACACGTAGTCTTTCTTATCCGACATCTTGTGAGAGATGTTATTTTCCGTCTTATTTTCTTCCTTTTGGGTAAAGCCGGCAGCTGCTGAGCCTTCAGGCGGTATAGCGCTTTACTGTATTTATCACGGACATCAGATAGCCACTTCCAAACAGATTTAGATGGTTCAAAAGATGGTATAGATTATACAGATCTCTCCTGCCCTCATATCCCGGCTGTATATGATACACTTCATCATAGCTTCTGTAGAAGACATCCGGCAGACGGCCGAAAAGCTCCGTCATGGCCAGATCCGCCTCAGCGCATCCTGCATAAGCCGCAGGATCTATTAGCATGGCTTTCCCGTCGTGTCCTGTCATTATATTTCCCGACCACAGATCGCCGTGTATAAGCGACGGACGTTCAG
>JAEEGO010000083.1 GCA_016280355.1 Lachnospiraceae bacterium
AGTTTTTATATACACAGGGCATTTTTAAGCCAAAGGGGAACCAGACCCAAGGGAGACCCCTGAAAAAGAGGGGACATAATTCAGAAAATAGATTTTTGAAAGTCCCCCGAAAGGAGTCCGGAACCCCCGGCAAATTGAATTCGTTTTTGGTCGTAAACGGCCACGGAAGGAAAATCACTTGAGAATCATCCAGAGGGACATTGCTGATCTAATACCATACCCCAAGAACCCCCGGAAAAATGATCGAGCCGTTGACAAGGTCGCGAGCTCGATCAGGGAGTTCGGCTTCAAGGTTCCGGTCGTCATCGACAAGGACGGCGTGATAGTCGCAGGCCACACTCGGGTGAAGGCAGCGGAGCAGCTGGGGATCAAAGAGATCCCGTGCATCGTGGCGGATGATCTCACCGAGGAGCAGATCAAAGCCTTCCGACTCGCGGACAATAAGACGGCCGAGTTCGCCGAATGGGACTTCGAGATCCTGGCGGAGGAGCTGGCCGACATCAACGACATAGACATGAGCGAATTCGGATTCGACACGCAATTCATCCCGGAAGAGGAGGAGATCGTTGATGACGAATTCGAGGACATAGAAAAACTCGAGGGACACTATGGCGTGCCATATCAGGGAAACAAGAGCCGGATCGCGGACATCATAATATCCATACTTCCGGCGGGGCAGCGCCTCGTAGATTTATTCGGGGGGGGTGGTGCAATCACTCATTGTGCCATGCTTTCCGAGAAGTGGGAGAGCTTTTTATATAACGACCTGAACGAGATGATCACAGGGCTCTTCATGGATGCCGTTCATGGCGTATATCATGACGAGCATCGCGTGATAACCAGAGAAGACTTCGATGAGCTGAAAGATACCGATGCCTATGTAAAATACATCTGGTCATTCGGGAATAATGGCTCTGCTTATCTCTGGGGAAAAGACATCGAGGAGATAAAATGCACAGCGTGCCACGCGCTCATGGATGAAGAGCTGCACGACAGAAGGCTCGCATATATCCATTTTGTGAAAGCACTGGAGGCCGGAAGGCCGACGAGCATCAATCGCCTTCAGGCGATCGAGCATCTACAAGCGCTCACGCAGCTGGAAGCTCTACAGAGGCTGGAAGCTCTACAGAGGCTGGAAGCGACAAATTTTGACTATCACGAATACGAATACCGGCCCGGCGATGTCGTATATTGCGACGTTCCCTACGAGGTGATCGGAAAGAATCGATGTAATGATTATGGAGTCACGTTCGACTCGCTGGCATTTTACGAATGGGCCAAGGCTCAACCGTATCAGGTATTCTTTTCGAGCTATGAAATATCAGACGAGAGCTTCTTCTCCAAGAAGGTGAAGTCGGTGCAGAGTCTGATCGGAGCAAACACCAACGGGAAAAAGGTGAACGAATACCTTTACAGCAACAGAGAATTCGCATGAAAAAAAAGACGTGGAAAGCCAGGATAAAAAAAGCCTGTACTGATGCAGGCACATATAGGCCATTCTTCGACACCGTGATCGACGAGCTCGCTTCGATCATGGAGCGGCGCGACATGGCCGTGGAGGCATTCGAGAAAGCCGGGGGACATGTGCTCGTAAAGCACACCAACAAGAACGGCTCAACAAACATCGAGCAGAATCCGGCTCTCCGTCTCGTGAACGACCTGAACAGAGACTCGCTCGCATACTGGAGAGACCTCGGACTGACACCGGCAGGGCTGAAGCGACTCAATGAGAATCTGCTCAGGCCCGAGGAGAAAAAGACCTTTGCGGACGCTCTCGCTGATCTGGGGATCTGACCATGCAGGCCAAGCACTACGCGGACAGAGTCAAAAAATACGCCCAGAAGGTAGTCGATGGCAAGATCATCATTGGAAACGATGCAGTCAACGCCTGCAAGCGGTTCCTTAAAGACTTAAAGCGAAAGGATCTCGAGTATAGGACAAAGCAACCGGACGCAGCCATCTCCCTCATGGAGGGGCTTTTCGTACACAGGAAGGGCGAAGCCCTCGACGGCTCTCCGCTCCTGGGGCATCCGTTCAAGCTCGACGACTGGGAGATCTTCATCGTCTACAATCTGCTCGGCTTCTGGTACAAGGGAACCGAGGAAAGGCGCTACAAAGAGGCGCTGATCATGACCGGCCGAAAGAACGGCAAGACGAGCTTCATCGGCTCGCTCTCATTCGCGGTCGCGATCATACAAAGACACTCAGGCTCGACGATCTACGTCGTGGCAGCGGCATTGAAGCAGGCCCTCGAGAGCTTTCAGTTCATCATATTCTCGCTGAAATACAAGGGCATCATCGACGACTTCGAGGTGAAGGACAATTCCTTCGAGCACTCGATCAAGTACGAGTTCATGAAAGGCGGACGACCTGACGGCACCATCGAGATCCAGATCATGGCATCGAATCCGGACGCTCAGGATTCCTTCAACTGCAACTTCGCCATCGCTGACGAGGTCGCAGCATATAAAAAGGCGTCGCAGTACAACCGATTCAAGGAAGCGCAGGCGGCCTATACGAACCGGCTCATGATCGGCATCACTACGGCCGGAGACAACATGAATTCGTTCGGATACGAGCGGATGGAGTACGCGTGCAAGGTAGCGAGAGGCACCGTCAAGGATGACAGCTTCTTCTCCTTCGTCTGCAGGGCGGATCAGAATCAAAAAGGCTATGTGGATTTCACGAGCGAGATCCAGCACCGGAAGGCGAACCCCTCCTTCGGAGTAACGATCCGCCCCAAAGACATCATGAACGACGCGCTGCAGGCACAGAATTCTCCGAGACTGAGGAAGGACTTCCTCTCCCGGAGATTAAACATATACACGGCAGCATACAAGGCATGGTTCGACGTGGACGAGTGCCGGGCAAGTGACATTCAATACCACTGGACACTCGAGGAGCTGGCGAAGTCCGGCGTGAGCTGGTATGGCGGAGCTGATCTGTCGAGAATGTACGACCTGACAGCTGCTGCTCTATACGGGCAGTATCAGGGCGTTGACGTAGTGATCACGCACGCGTTCTTCCCTGTCACGCAGGCGGCCACCAAGGCCGAGGAGGACAACATCCCTCTGTACGGATGGCAGGATGATGGCTGGCTGACCATGTGTGGACAGGCCACAATCAACATCTCCGACATCGTCAACTGGTTCGTCGAGATGCGGAACATGGGATTCAATATCCGCTGCGTCGGACATGACAGAAAATTCGCCGGTGAGGAATACTTCCCGGAGATGCAGAAGGCCGGATTCTATATCGAGGATCAGCCACAATACTATTACCTGAAGAGTCAGGGCTTCCGACACATCGAGAAAGCCATCAAGGACGGCAAATTCTATTATTTGCATTCAGAGGCGTATGAATACTGCATCTCGAACGTATCTGCGATAGAAAAGACCGACGACGCGGTCAAATACGACAAGATTCAACCGGAACAGCGCATTGACCTATTTGATGCGAGCGTCTTCGCTTGCGTCAAATACCTAAATCAGGCCGAAAAGGAAAAACAGGCGGCCGACTGGTGGAAATAAATGAGCAAAAGACGACAGAAAAGAGAAAATGGAACCCCGAAAAGGCCCGACAACGCCGTCGCGTTCCTCGTGACGGATGCCGGAGAGGATATATGTGTCTCAGGATACACATCCCTCGACCACAATCCGGAGATCATGACTGCCTGCAGGACGATCGCGGAGCTGATAGGCTCCATCACGATCCATCTCATGGCAAACACTGAAAACGGAGACGTTCGCGTAGTGAATGAGCTCTCCAGAGCAATCGACATCGATCCTATATCGACCATGACGCGCTCTCACTGGATGGAAAGCATCGTGATGAACATGCTCCTTTACGGGAACGGCAACTCTATTGTGTGGCCGCATACATGGGATGGACTCCTGAGATCTCTGGAGCCGATAGCTGCGGAAAGAGTGCTCCTTCAGCCTGACACGGACAATCCATATCGATATTACAAGATCCTGATCGACGGAGTGGCACATTCTCCCGAGAATATGCTGCATTTTACATACAATCCGGATGACGTCTATCTCTGGAAGGGCAGAGGTCTCCGCGTATCACTCAAAGACGTGGCCATGAATCTCAAACAGGCAGCGGCCACAGAGAAGGGATTCATGGAGTCGAAGTGGAAGCCGTCTCTGATCGTCAAGGTTGATGCCATGACGAACGAATTCTCCGGGCCGGAGGGCAGACGTAAGCTCCGCGAAGACTATCTGGAGACCGGAGAAGTCGGAGCGCCCTGGATAATCCCGGCGCAGCAGTTCGACGTCAAGGAAGTGAGGCCCCTCTCACTGTCAGATCTCGCAATCTCCGACATGGTACAGCTCGACAAGAGAGCCGTCGCGTCAATCGTCGGCGTGCCTCCGTTCGTGCTCGGAGTCGGAGACTACAGCCAGAAAGCGTGGAACAACTTCATTCAGAACAAGATCCGGCCGATCTGCATCGCTATCGCGCAGGAGATGACAAAGAAGCTCATTCTGAGCCCGAAAATGTATCTGCGATTCAACACATTATCGCTCATGGACTGGGATCTCCAGACAATCTCCACGGTATTCGGAGCACTGTCTGATCGCGGAATGGTCAGCGGTAACGAGGTGAGGGACAGACTCGGTATGAGTCCCGTGGACGGGCTCGACGAGTACCGGATACTCGAGAATTATATAGGCATAGACTACACGAACCAGCAAAAGAAACTCATTCAGGAGGACTGACATGGACAGAGACATCAGACAGACGCGGAGCATCGCGTCATATTTCACAACGCGGGAAGACGGCGAAGATCTCCACATTGAAGGATACTTCGCCGTATTTAATAGCAACTACGACATAGGCCCCGGCATGAGCGAGTCCATCGCTCCGGGAGCGTTCAGAAACACGCTCGCGGAGGACATCAGGGCTCTGGTCAACCATGACACGACACTCGTGCTCGGACGGACATCTGCACACACACTCGAGCTTCGCGAAGATGAGCGCGGTCTCTGGGGACGGATCAGTGTCAATCCGAAAGACACTGACGCCATGAACCTGTACGAACGCGTGAAGCGTGGCGACGTGTCGCAGTGCTCGTTCGGATTCGAGATCATCCGCGAAGATACCGAGATCGGAGAGGATGGAAGCGTTCATTGGACAATCAGAGAAGTCCGGCTCTACGAGGTCAGCTGCTGCACATTCCCGGCTTACGAAAACACAAATATCTCCGCGAGAGAAGAACAGCGCAAGGAGATCCTGAAGCGCGAAACCGAAGCGTGGAGAGCAAAGATGAAAGAGAGGTTAAAAAATGGCACTGAGAGCAATCATGCTGAAGAAGAAGATTGATGACAAGAAGAAGGAGCTCGAGGCGCTTCGCGCCAAGGACGCAGACTTCGAGAAGCGCGAGGCTGATCTGGAGTCATCAATAAACGAGGCCGAGACTGACGAGGAAAAGGCTGCAGTCGAGGACGAGGTCGGCAAGTTCGACGAGGAAAAGAGGGCCCACGATGAGGCGAAGACCAATCTCGAGGGCGAGGTAGGCGATCTCGAGGCCGAGCTGAAGGGCATCGAGGAAGCTGATGAGGCAAGAGCAAAAGTAGTTCCGGCAACGGAAGAAAGGACAAAAGAGATGAACGTAGAGCACACTGTAGAAGGAAACAAGACCGAGAGGAAGCATGGATTCGACATGATCATGCAGCGCGAGGACGTGAAGGCATGGCTCGGAGAGATCCGCGCACACATTAAGGAGAAGAGGGAGATGACGAACGTCGGCCTGACCATCCCCGAGGTATTCCTGGGAATGCTGAGACAGAACATCGAGAGATACTCGAAGCTCTACAGACACGTCAACGTCAGGCCCGTGAACGGTACAGCTCGCGAGGTCATCATGGGATCAGTTCCCGAGGGCGTGTGGACAGAGTGCTGCGCGAATCTGAACGAGCTGTCTCTCGTATTCAACGACGTAGAGGCTGACTGCTACAAGGTCGGCGGATACTTCAAGGTCTGCAATGCAGCTCTGGAAGACAACGACGTGCAGCTCGCATCCAACATCCTCGAGTGCATCGGTGAGGCCATAGGTCTCGCGCTCGACAAGGCTATCCTGTACGGAAAGAACGGCGTCAACACTCAGAAGATGCCCCAGGGTATCATGAGCCGTCTCGTGCAGACATCCAAGCCTGACAGCTATCCTGCTACAGCCAGGGAATGGGTGGATCTCCACACATCAAACATCAGGACGATCGGATCATCTGTCCTTCCCGTAGGTGGCATCGACCTCTACAAGGACATCGTGAAGGAGTCCTCTGCTATAAAGGGCAAGTATGCCCGCGGACGCAAGACCTGGGTCATGAACGAGAAGACCTACACTGACCTCGTGGCTGAGGGCATGAGCATCAACGCTGCAGGCGTGATCGTGAGCGCTACAAACGGCACAATGCCCGTGCTCGGCGGAGATCTCGAAGTCCTCGACTTCATTCCTGACGGAGTCATCATCGGCGGATACTTCGAGCTCTATCTCCTCGCAGAGAGAGCAGGAACGAGGTTCGCTCAGTCTGAGCACGCGTACTTCGTGCAGGATCAGACAGTGTTCAAGGGCACCGCAAGATATGACGGACAGCCTGTTATCGCCGAGGCATTCATGGCAATCGGTATCAATGGCGCTACGCCGACAGCGACCATGACCTTCGCATCTGACACAGCGAACCAGGGGGCATGATGTATCGCGTCATATCCTACTTCATAGACCTTCAGGACGGAGAGCATCCCTACAATGTAGGCGATGCTTTCCCCCGTGAGGGGCATTCGGTCAGTGAAGAGAGAATCGCGGAGCTTTCAAGCTCGAGGAACAAGAGGAAGAAGCCCCTCATCGAAAAGGTGGAAGTTGCGCCGGTGCAACCGGAGAAAGCTGAAAAAGCCCCGGAGGCGGAGCCCGTAAAGGAGGAGCCGAAGAAGGCGAAGGTGGCAGCGGTACAAAAGGAGGCCAAAAGTGACAGATCAAGAGCTTCTGGCAATGCTCAAAGCAAATCTCGAAAAAAGAAATAGTGTCAACGACCCATATCTGACACAGCTGATCACTGCAGCCAAGGCAGCCATCAAGCGCGAGGGAATAACCCTGTCAGAGAGCGACTACAGCGTGGACGAAGCGAACGTGATCGTGATGTATGCGGCCTATCTGTACGAGATGCGCCGGCCCGTCGAAGGACGGACGGACACTCTCAATCCGCAGGGAATGCCGTATATGCTCAGATACGCGCTGAATAACATGCTCTTCGCTCAGAAGATGGGAGGCGCGTCATGATGGACGCAGGAATCGTCACGGTATGCACACTCGAAGACACAGCTGAGCCCGGCAATATGCCGAAGCCGAAGCTGGTGCCTCTGGTATATGAGGACGAGGAGCTGTCGTGGGGATTCGAAGAGCGCACTGTAGGGCTTAATCGGCAATATCAGGCCAAGGGAGTCTCGGAGCGCGTGGATATGCTCATCCGTATATGGAGAGCGCCTGTCCGCATAGGGATGTATGCGGTTCTGACGGACTACGAAGGGCAGGAAAACCCCGAGGGCGACCAGTACAGAATCGACAATGTCCAGCAGATCCTCGACGCCAACGGCCTGAAGGTGACAGACCTCACTCTGTACAGACTGGAGGAGCTCTATGAAGTCGATAAGTGAACAGCTGAAGAAGATCCGGGACACACTCGGCACGGTATCCGCACCGGTATATCACTATAAGCGCCCGAACAATCAGAAGCCAAGCTGGATAGTCTGGCAGGAAGACGGCTCCTCGACAGACATGTTGTGGGCGAACAACAGAATGGCGGAGCAGCAGCTTCATGGCACCATCGACCTGTACACCCTGAACGAGTTCGACCCGGTCATGGACGAAGTACAGACGGCGCTCAATAGCATCATGAAGGGATGGTCGCTCCAGTCCGTGGAATACGAGGACGAGACGAACCTCATACACTACGAATGGGAGTGGAGCCTATGAAGATACAAGTCGGAAAGGGCATGGACGAATATCTGGCGAAGCTGGGGAATCTTGAGATCAACGCTCCGGAGATGTGCGAGAAAGCTGTCTTCGATGGCGCCAAGATCGTGGCCGATCAGATAAAAGCCAACATCAAGGAGATCCCGGTGCAGGACAAGTTCGAAAAGTATGCCACAGGCATCAAAACCATCCAGAAGGAGGGCCTGATCCGGAGCTTCGGAATCGCAAAGTGCCGCAACGATAACGGATACATCAACGTCAAAGCCGGATTCGATGGCTACAATGCACTCAAGACGAAGAAATATCCGAGCGGACAGCCGAACGCTATGATCGCCCGAACCGTCGAGGCTGGAAACAGCCATACAAAAAAGCACCCTTTTGTGGCGCCTGCAGTACGTGCCACCAAGGAAAAAGCGGAGATGGCCATGCAGATGACCATTGACCAAGAAATCAACAAGATCATGAACTAAGGAGGATCGAAAAAATGAAAATACCTTTTGATTTGCAGTTTTTCGCGGCTGGACGCGTCTGCACAGGCTTCTCTAAGCCTTACGTGGCAAAGTACAACTCCAATGCCGGGATCGTATCATTCACGGAGGGCCGCGTGCTCGCGAGAGGCGTGAGCGTATCACTTGAGCCGAACAGCTCGAGCGATAATAAGTTCTACGCGGACAATCAGCTCGCAGAGAGCGCAGACGGAACATTCACATCCGGAACCGTGACCCTGACAGTCGACGGCCTCTTCATGGATGCCGAGAGATTCATTCAGGGACTGCCCGCAGCAGGAGCAGATAGCTGGACTAATTACGGAGACGACAAAAAGACTCCCTATATAGCTATCGGCTACATCGCAAGATACATGAGCGATGGCGTGGAGTCATTCGTCCCCACTATACTCCCGAAGACAAAGTTCGGCCTGTTCAATCAGTCCGCGCAGACTCAGGGAGAGGAGATCGACTGGCAGACACAGGAGATCTCAGCCAACATCATGAGAGCTGATGATAGCAATCATGACTGGAAGATGGTCGGATCAGGATACACCACAGAGGCAGAGGCAGAGCAGGCACTCCAGACAAAGCTCGGCATCTACGTGGTCAATCCCGTAGTGGAGCCCGTGGCTGACGGCGTGACCCTCTTCGGCTCGCTCGTGAGCGCTATGCAGTCAGGCATCAGAGTCGCAGGCGGCAAGATCGTCGGAACCCTCAAGTTCATCGAAGGCGGACTCGCTGAGAGCGGCCCTCTGGCAGGCGACGGAAACTTCCTCGCTCTGCAGTTCCTGAACATTGACCCGAGGGCGACCTCTGTCCGCGTAGGACTCCAGCCTTCAGAGGGCACCGGCCTCGTGGAGCTGATAGATGATCCCGACAAGAACGGCGTCTTCAAGATCACAGACAAGAACACGCAGAAGTTCATGGTCGTCTCATCTGATGGCACACACACCAGCACGACAGAATACGATCTGAGCGGTCTCACAGTATTGGATGCGGGGGCATAAGACATGAAAATCAACGGAAGAGATGTGAGCTTCCTCCGCACCGTGATGGCGAACTGCAAGATCGCCGAGATCTGTCCTGACGGAGACATCGCGAACGCGAGGATGCTCTTCGAAGGAAATTATCAGGACTCGCAGAGGACGGCGGCCAAGTTTATGGCGATCATGAGCGAAGGATATGAGGAGAACAAGAAATTCAGAGAAGGCGGGGTCTATGAGCCCCGCCCTCTCACTGAAGAGGAAGCGCTGAATCTCACGGAAGAGGAATTCAGCGAAGCGTTCGGAGAGGCGATCGAAGCCTATGCCGGAGAAAAACCCTCAGTCGAGGCAGAGCCCGCCAAGGGCAAAAAAAAAGCACAGACAAAGTAGAGCTCAATCTGGCCTGGTATCTATTCTATGGCCGAAAGCTCAACATGACGCGGCAGGAGATCATCATCACTCCGATCGGAGAGATGCAGGACATGATCTCCTGTCTGGCTATTTATGAGGGCATGGCAAAGCCCAAAAAGAAAAGACGGAAGTGGACATACGACGAAGCGATAAATCTGAGGTGAACGAATGGCTGTAAACATAGGCCCACGGATAGGCATCGACGGCGAAGCTGAATATAGAAAGCAGATCAACCAGATCATCCAGCAGACCAAGACCCTCAAGAGCGAGTACGACAAGCTGGAATCTGCAGGCGAAAAGCAGAACACAACTCTGAAAAAGAACGCCGAGATGCACAAGGTGCTCTCGCAGCAGATAGAGACGCAGAAGGAGCGGGTCAAGCAGCTGTCAGAGATGGTGCAGCAGTCCTCAGAGAAATTCGGTGAGAACGACACCAAGACACTCAAATGGAAAGAGGCCCTCAATCAGGCTGAGACCGAGCTGAACAATCTCGAGACAAAGCTCAGAGAGCTCCCTTCAAGCCTCGAGCTCGTGGGTCAGAAGATGGAATCCATCGGAGGATCCATCAAGAACGCAGGGGACAAGATGACCAGCTTCGGACAGGCCATCGCTCCGGTATCAGCTGCAGCGGCAGCGGGACTCACGGCATCAGCCAAGACATTCATGGACTTCGAGAAGGGAATGTCAAAGGTGGCAGCCATATCAGGAGCCACTGGAGAGGATCTCGAGGCTCTCACTCAGAAGGCCAAGGACATGGGAGCTACGACGAAGTTCAGCGCTTCAGAATCAGCCGCGGCATTCTCATACATGGCTATGGCCGGATGGAAGACGGAGCAGATGTTGGACGGCATAGCACCGATCATGAATCTTGCGGCGGCATCCGGAGAAGATCTGGCGCTGACCTCTGACATCGTGACCGATGCGCTGACGGCATTCGGACTCAAGGCACAGGACGCTGGAATGTTCACGGACGTGCTGGCAGCGGCATCCTCGAATTCAAATACAAACGTCGCCATGATGGGCGAGTCCTTCAAGTATGCCGCGCAGGAAGCTGGATCTATGGGATACAGCATTCAGGACACGGCGCTGGCCCTCGGACTCATGGCCAATAACGGCATCAAGGCTGACATGGCTGGTACTGCCCTCAGAAATATCATCCAAAGAATGGCAAAGCCCACCAAAGAGTCACAGATGGCCATGGACAGGCTCGGAATATCTCTTGCCGATGACGAGGGTCATATGTACTCACTCAGGCAGATCATGGACAAGCTGAGGGGCTCCTTCGGACAGATCAATATGCCGATGGAGCAGTTCGATGCTCAGATGGAGCTCCTTATTGAGCAGCTGGAGAACGGTGAGCTGACTGAGAAGAAGTTCGGAGATGCCACAGACGAGCTCATCCAGCAGGCATATGGCGCGGAAGCCGCCGAGAAGGCAAGAGCGGCCGCTATGCTCGCAGGAGCAAGGGCAATGCCCGCACTCCTTGCTGTGGTCAATTCTACAGCTGAAGACTACGACAAGCTCGCTGAAGCTATAGACGGAGCGAGTGAGCCGATGGCCAAGCTTGCAGACGGCTCCATAGTCCCTCTGTCGGAGGCAATGGCATCCGGGCAGGAGATCCTCGAGACCTACACGGGAACTGCTGAAGAGATGGCCAAGATCATGGAGGATAACGTCGCCGGATCCTGGACTCAGGCAAAGTCCGCCATGGAAGGTGCAGCAATAGAGGCCGGAGAAGTTCTCGCGCCGTATCTGGAAAAAGCAGCCGAAAAAGTCAAAGAGCTGGCTCAGTGGTTCGGATCACTTGATCAGGAAACACAAGACACTATCGTCAAGACGGCGGCTCTCGTGGCAGCAGCAGCTCCGCTCCTGATCACAGGAGGCAAAGTGGTATCCGGTGTGGGATCTCTGACACAGGCAGGCGGAAACGTCCTCCAGATGTTCGGGAAGTTAGTACCGGCACTCGGCACAGCATCAGGAGCACTCGGAGGAGCGGGATCATCAGCTGCAGCAGCCGGAGCAGGAATCGCCGGAATCGCGGCGCCGGTCGGAATAGCAGTCGCCGCTCTGGCCGTCCTTGCCGGTGCATTCGTCACCGCATACCAAAATGACGAGGAATTCGCCAGAGAAGTTGATACATCGATGGCCGAGGCAAAGCAGGCCATCACAGACCTGATAAACACCGTAAAGCCTGCATGGGATGCATTCAGCGAAGGCATGGCGCCTATATTCGTGGCCGGAATCAAGGCGATTACGCGCGCGATCGATAATTTCCACATATATCTGCAGGGATTCATGGACGTGGTGGCCGGATTTCTCACCGGAGACTGGAAGCGCGTATTCACCGGAATGCAGGAGATGACGGCGGGCGTGGTCAACAATATCATCAGCAAGTTCGAATTCATGCGCGACATGATCGAGGGCATTTTCAAAAATGCGGACATCCAGTTCCCGCATATAAAACTCCCTCACTTCAAGGTATCGGGATCCTTCTCACTTAATCCCCCGAGCACTCCGTCTTTTTCTGTTGACTGGTATCAGAAGGCCATGCAGGGCGGCATGAGGCTAAATGGCGCAACCATATTCGGAGCGATGGGGAACAAGCTGCTCGGCGGAGGTGAAGCCGGGCCGGAGTGGATAGTCGGAGAGAGTTCGCTCATGGGAATGATCCACAGCGCAGTACAGAGCGGATATGTGGGAGGAGGAAACACGATAAGCATCGGCGACACAAACATCATCATCAATGGAGCCGGTGAGAACGCGGAGGAGATAGCTGACCGCGTTGACGAGATAATCACATTAAGGCTACAGCAAGTGGAGGCGGCATGGGCTTAGTATATGAATATTTGATGTTCGCGGGAACATCATCAGAAGACTTCAAGGCACACATCTCGGGACAGGGCACATTCCTGTCCCCGGAGCGTGATGTCGAGACTATATCAGTTCCGGGCCGGAACGGAGACCTCCACATCGACAACGGCAAGTTCAACAATATTATCATCACATATCCGGCATTCATCACAGAGGACTTCGATCGGAATTTTTCGGCCCTGAAGGCTTTTCTTTTGTCACATTCAGGATATGAAGTCCTCGCAGACTCATATCATCCGGATCACTACAGGAAGGCAAGATTCACAGGCAAGATCGAGCCGGACATGGCCCCGAGGAACACAGCCGGATCATTCGAGCTGTCTTTTGACTGCGATCCGAGGCTTTTTCTCAAGAATGGCGTCCAGACGGTCACACTATATGGAGATGATCAGCTGTACAACCGCACGCTGTATTCTGCAAAGCCTCTCCTGAGAGTATACGGCACCGGAATGCTTACAATCGCCGGCACATCCATGCAGATCACGACAGCTGAGGAATACACAGACATCGACTGCGAGATCGAGGAAGCCTTCAAAGGTGATGTAAATTGCAACGGGAACATCATTCTCGCAGATGGGCGCTTCCCTGAGCTTCCTCCGGGCCTGATAGAGATCACCATGGAGGATATAACAAGACTGGACATTATTCCAAGGTGGTGGACAGTATGAAGCCGAGATTATTCGCAGAAGGCGCGACAGAATTCAATACAAACGGAATAGGAACCCTGTCTGATGCCATATCGTGTACCGTTTCAGAAGAGAGAAATGGTAAGTACGAGCTCGAGCTGGTATACCCTGCCACAGGGAAGCACTACGAAGACATTATAAACCGGGCGATCATAGCGGTCATTCCTTGCAAGGATGCCACACTGCAGCCGTTCCGCGTATATCAGATTTCAAAGCCTATCGGGGGCAGAGTCACGATCAACGCCAGACACATCGGCTACGATCTCGCGAAGAATACAGCGATGCCCTTCAGCATCGAGGCATCGACGACGGCCTGCAATGATACCCTGCAGGCGCTCAAGACGAACGCCGTCGAGACGTGCCCGTTCACCTTCTGGACGGATGTGCACACTATATCAAGTTATACACAGCTGACACCTTCGACCATCAGACAAAGGCTCGGAGGCATCGAGGGCTCAGTATTGGATCAGTTCGGCGGAGAGTATGAATGGGATAAGTTCACCGTGAAGCTCCACAGCCACAGAGGACATGATCTCGGAGTCCGGCTGAGATATGGCACGAACATCACCAATCTGACACAGGAGGAGATCATCGCCGAAACCGTGACAGGAGTCGTGCCATATTGGTCTGACATGAACGGATCCGAAGTGATCACTCTTCCGGAAAAAGCCGTGTATTCACAGTATGCGGACAGATACTCGAGCAGGCTGACCATCCCGCTGGACTTTTCCGGACAATATCAGGAAGCTCCCGACGTGGCCACACTCAGAGCCGCAGCCGAAGCATATATCACCAAGCACGACATCGGAGTCCCGACAGTCTCTGTCAAGGTCTCATTCATTAATCTGGCGGACACGCTCGAATATGAGGACATGAAATCCCTGCAGAGCGTCCATCTCTGCGACACTTTGACAGTGCAGTTTGAAAAGCTCGGAATCGATACACAGGCGAAAGTCTCAGCCTACAAGTGGAATGTCCTCGCGGAACGATATGACGAGATCACGGTCGGCTCTATACGCACGAGCCTGGCCACATCGATCAATGACCAGAACAGCGCGACCACGGCCTCGATCGACAAGACCAAAGTCCAAGCCGGGAACGCCATCAACAAAGCCACGGCATGGCTTTCATCCGGTGACGGCTACATCGTAGCCATTAAAGGCACGGATGGAGAGTGGAAGGAGCTGCTCGCGATGGATACGAATGACATCGAGACGGCTCAGAAGGTTATGCGCCTGAACGAGAACGGACTCGGAGGATCCTCGCACGGTATCGATGGCCCATATGAAGCAGCCATCCTCGTGGATGGCACCATCGTCGCGGATGCGGTCAAGACCGGAATCCTCACAGATCTGAATGACAAATTCTATTTGAATATGGAAACCGGCGAGCTGGTCATGAAAGACGGCACGTTCACAGGACTCATCACCGGTTCTACGGCTCGGTTCGGTAGCGGAAATCTACAAACTACATTGAGCTACGGACCGTCAGCAGGATTTGACGGGCACGACGCGCTTTTAATCTCGGGTAATGACCGTATAGCCATCGAGAGCACCGACTATCAGGTTCGCATGGTGGGGACGAGCACCCACATGGGCACGCACTCGGGGAATACCTATATAAACACGAATGAGAACTATATAGGTGTCATGGCAAAAAAGATGTCTACCATAACCGGGGGAAATACACAGCTGGTCGTTAGCGATACGGGAAGCGTCTATATCAACAACGGACGGCTCACGGATTACGTGGGATTGATAGGGACGGATGAGACGAAACTAATGACCTACGAAGCCAACAACCACAAATATCTTGCCGTATATGTTAATGGCTCATCATACGGCAGCGTACAGCTGAGTTAATAAAGGAGGAATCATGGCAATCACACAGCACATCGATCTCAATCTCATACCGAACAGCGCTCCGGTCGTCGTTCACGTGGATCAGTATGACCACGGCACGGGCCGGATCATAGCGTCACTATATGAGGACTCGACACCGTACACACCGAGCGCGGCGTCGGTATATGTACAGGGTACAAAGCCGGACGGGAAGTTCTTCGTCTCTTCTGACGGCGTGACACTCGAGGGCAATGTCGTCACGGCAGATCTCACCGAGGTCATGACGCAAGTGGCCGGTCAGGTCAGAGTCCAGTTCGTAGTCACGGAGCAGACGGGCAGGACTGGCACGTTCGTCTTTTGGCTCGATGTGCAGGCTTCAGCCCTGCCGGATAACAGTCAGATGTCTGAGTCTGATATTTCCATGGTCGAGGAAGCCATAGAGACCATGCAGGGATACGTCTCCGACTCTGCCGAGAGCGCACAGGAAGCAGCTGCATCAGCTACAGCTGCATCACAGAGCGCGGAGGACTCCGAGGCGTGGGCTGTCGGCACAAGGAACGGAGAGCCTGTTTCTTCAGATGATCCGACTTATCACAACAATTCAAAATACTGGGCCGAGCATGGTGGCGGCGGAGGCGGCCACGTCATCATGAACAGCGAGGGAGAGGATATGCCCGCTCGAGGCACCCTCCAGTTTTTAGGCATGAATGTTCGCGACGATGCCACGCACGGCATCACCATCGTGGAAGGCGGATCCGGAGGGTCAACAATAAAGGTCCACACCAGTGAGGCATCTCTCGCCGGTGAAGACGTGACTCTGACCGACGGCACCGACACCATGACAGAGACCTTCGACGAGAACGGGGACGCCACGTTCATGGGAGTGACCATGACCGGAACCCTGACCATCTCATCGACAGACGGAACCGACACAGCAGCCGGAACGGTGAGCGTGCCATACTTCGGAGTCTATTCGCAGAACATCTCGTTCTGGTCGGCCACCATCCAAGTGTCTACCACGACATCCATATTCGACGGACTGACTGTATATGCAAAGAAGAACGGCACGGTCTACGGCTCGGCTGTCTTCTCGAACGGTTCAGCATCAATCACAGTTCCGGAAGCCGGAACCTATACGCTCGAGGTCACATATGACTGGAAGACATACCAGAGCGACGCGGTCAATGTATCGGCGGAGACCACATACAGCGTGACGTTCAACGGATTCGCGGAAACCGTGAACGTGATCGGAGATTCCGCATTCGCAAATCTCCCCGTCACGATCAGCTGCAGCGGAATGCCGACACAGACCAAGCAGCTGGATGCGAATGCCGAGCTGTCATACCTCGCACTCCAGCCGGGGACGTATACGTTCTCAGTGGAATATCAGGGCACACCATACTCAGTACAGCAGGTTGTCACCACGGGAGGTCCTTTCACTGTACAGCTGCAAAGATGGACAGCGACGCTCCAGTTCTCAACTACATCCCCCGGCATGGATGGACAGCGTATATATGTATCGCTCAATGGCTCGGTGATAGGCTCGGCTGTATTCTCAAATGGCTCGGCCTCGCTTGACATACATGGGACGGGCACATATGACATCAGCTGTACTGTGAGCGGATTCACGTACACGGATCAGGTCGCAGTCTCTCAGGAGACCACGTACAACGTAACCCTAAACACTTTCGATGCCACGGTGAACATCTCGACGACATCGAGCGAGCTGTACGGGGCCACGATAACGATCAAAAAAGACGGAGCCAATTATGCCACGACGAGTTTCAATAACTCCGGCTCAGCATCTTACGTGATCCATGAACAGGGGACATATACATTCGAGTGTACCTATGGCGGAGAGACATTCTCTGACGAGGTTCAGGTGACATCACAGACGACATACACGGCGACGATTAACACGTTCAACGTGACGATCACAGCCGCTGCATCGGTGCTGGAGGGCGAGACTTTAACAGCCACCAACGGCACCGACACAGAGACAGCTACCATCACCAACGGAGAGGCAAAATTCCGCCTGCCCGCAGGAGACTGGGAAGTGGCTGGAATCCCAATGACAATAGTGGCTGGACAGACCTATTCGGAGCAGATCGTGATCTTCGGCTATCATTACAGCGAGACCGACAGTGACCCCGCCAGTGGAGACTATCCGACCGGATATGATAACACCGGCTGGACTCCTCTTGCGATGGATCTCGGATCAACCGGAGCGCCTACATATAACAGCTGGGATCCCGAAGGCACCAACAAGGACATCCTGAAGTGGTTCTATCCGAAGAGCTGCATGGTGAAGTATGACGGCACCGTAGACTACTATCTCGACGAAGACGACGAGACGAAGAAGGCGGACGGCACCGCGTCTGATGTAGCAAGCTCGGCTTACGGCGGAAACGCTATGATCGAATGGGGGCAGGACGGCAAGAGGATATACTGGAAGATCGTACCTGACAGTGGCAATGACGGCTGGACATTCAAGATCTCCAATGCAGAAGTGCTCGGCCTGAAGCCGTGGAACCACTACGACATCAACGGCAAGCCCAACAGACACTGGTATGAGGCGAAGTACTTCGGATCATCGGACGGAACAAGGCTCCGCTCAATCTCCGGAGGCTCGAACTACGTGAACAACGCCGGCACGACAGAAATCTCTCTGGCTGAAGCAAACAACCTGACGACCAACAAGCTCTGGACGACCGGGACCTTCGTCGATTATATGTTCTTTGCGCTTGCAAGCACGTTGATCACAAAGAACCTCAACTGTCAGGCGGCTCTTGGAGCAGGACGGAGCGCGTCGGGAAATACCTCGGCAATCGGACAGGGCACCATGAACGGCAAGGGCAGATTTTACGGGAAGAGCAACGGCACGGAAGGCGTCAAAGTCTTCGGGGTAGAGAATCCCTATGGAAATATATGGAGGCGCATACGGGGCCTGATAAACATCAACGGCTCGTACCGGATAAAGATGACCTACGACCAGACGGACGGCTCGACGGTCGACGGATACAATACGGATGGTTCGGGATATATCAATGCCGGAAGCATAGGAACTACAGCGACGTGGGTATATCCGAAGCACGATATAGTCCGCGACAACTGCCTGCTGGCACAGACCAACGGAGGAAGTGAAACCACATACTATTGTGACGGCACATACCTGGCGGCAAGCGGTACGTTCTACGCCGTTGTGGGCGGCAATTGGAACAACGCGGGCCGTGATGGGCTCTTCAATGTCATTCTCAACGCTACGGTCTCCGTTACCGCCACCGACTTTGGCGCGGCCCTGTCTTTGAAACCGCTTGCAGCGTAGCGAGCGGAGTGAGCGAAGCGTGAAAAGGGTGAATGCCCGAAAGGGCAGAGGGGAAACGGCAACGGTTCCCCTCAAAGGGATATAGAGAGCGCCACTCGCGCCATTGTGGGCGGCAATTGGAACAACACGGGCCATGATGGGCTCTTCAATGTCAATCTCAACAATACGGTCTCCAATACCAACACCAACAATGGCGCGGCCCTATCTCATCCAATCTGGAGAACAACTGAATGCTCTCTATGTTCCTCGTCTCTCGACGAAAATCAACTCGATGCAAGCGCCTGCCGGTAGCACAGCACCAGCGAAAGCGGGCGAGAGGATAAGACATGAAAACACACAGACATATGTTTGAGGAGATCATTAAAGACGACAACCTCGAGCTTGCAATCAAAGAAGCCTGCAGGAGCAGGAAGAAAAGCCACAAGAAGAAGACACGCCTCGAACGCTTGAAGACAGATCCGGACAGAATAAAGAAGGTCAAAGACTGGATCCTGAACTATATCCCCATGAGGAGACGGCCACATGAGATCTATGACGGCATCGCCAGGAAGAAGAGACAGATCTACGTCCCTTCGGTCCGGGAGACTGTCGTACAGCACGCCGTCATACAGGTGCTCAACAGGCATCTGATGAATGGAGTATATGAGCATACCTACGCAGCTATCAAGGGACGCGGGCAGCATAAAGCAAAGCAGTACGTCGAGAAATACATCAGGAAGTACCCAAAGGATGTCAAATACTACTTGAAGATGGGCATCAAGCAGTACTTCCCGTCAGTACCGCAGGACGGACTAATAGCAAAGCTCGAGCGAGAAGTGAAAGACACCCGGACAGTCGACCTCGTCCGGATGATACTCTATGCGAGCGAAGACGGCATCCCACTCGGATATTATATATCGCAGTGGTTTGCGAACTACTATCTCCGCGACATGGATCACAGGATCAAGGACATGGTCGGGAAGAACCTATATATCAGATGGATGGACGACATGGTAATCTTCGCGGGGAATAAGAGAGAGTTGCACCGGTACAAAGACACCATCGCGGATATGCTTGCAGATCTCGGCCTGCTTTTAAAGGAAAACTGGAGGATAGAGAGATTCGATCACAGGAAGGGCGGATGCTTTCTTGACTTCATGGGATTTAGATTTTATCGAAACCGCACAACACTCCGGCGGACCATCTACTATAGGATGACCAAAAAAGCCCGGAGGATAGCAAAGAAGGAGAAGCCGACCATCTTCGAGATGAAGCAGTTTCTCTCATATCTCGGATGGATAAAACACTCGGACACATACGGCGCGTATCTCGAATACGTTAAGCCCTGCGTAAGTATACAATACATCAAGCGACGAATATCAAGGCATGACAGAAATACTCGAAAGACAGGCGAAAATAATAGCAGAGCTGACCCAGCTGCTGCATGAAGTCATAAATCAGCTATCACAGTACAAGGAGATCGAAGCCGAAGAGCAGAGACTGGAAGAAATAGAAAGGAGAAGAGATGGACTGGAAGCACGTTGAAGGGACACAGACGGAGAAGCCAATTGAATTCGACGCCACCACGTCAAAGAGTACCATCTACATCCGCCAGAACATAGAGCGGGTGGAGAAAGAGCAGGACGGCCAGACATACGAAGTCTGGGAGTACGACGAGACACAGGTACCGATGAGCGACTTCGCTGCCATAGCGAGCGCACTCGTGTCGTCCAACAAGACAGGCGTGGCAGGCGCGGAGGATGCGGTGTGTGAACTCTCGGAGAACACAGACGAGAGCATAGCAGCTCTGGAGCAGGCAATATGTGACTTATCGGAAGAGATCAACAAGTAAGGAGGAGTAAAAATGGCAAACGTATGGAGAAATAGGATCTGGGCCGGGACGAAGACGTTCGACGAGTGCCCGGATCGCTACAAGAAGGATGTCGAAGCTCTGATGAGGGAAGATGTGGCCAAAGGCAAGCACACCCCGGAGGAATTCGAAGAAAAAACGGGGCTTCCATATTGGGGGGAGTCATGAGCACAGAAGTGGTGACGGCCATAATATCCGCGGTGACTACGATGCTGGCATCTCTCGGCACATGGCACATCTCAATGAAGCAGTATCACTTGAGAAACATGGACATGGTAACGAAAGCCATTGATGAGGTAAAAGATACGGTGACGGCCAACAATGCCGACATCCAGCAGCATCTCGCTGTGATCGACCTTAAAATCCAGACATTATCTGACCGCGTCGAGAAACACAACGGAGTGGTCGAGCGGACATACAAGCTCGAGCAGGAAACTGCAGTACAAGCCGAACAGATCCGTGTGGCCAATCATCGCATCGCGGATCTGGAAGGAGCAAAGCATGAGACGGCATAGAGAACGCCGGAACACATTCACGAAGAGGGCCGTCAAGGCCCTCCTGATAATTGGAGTCATAAACACAGAGATCCCGTATGTCCTCGCAGCCTTCGGCAAGGAGACGAACGAGGCGCTGGCCATCGCATGGATCACGGAGATCCTCGCGGTCATGGTCACATATATGTGTAAGTCCTACTTCGAGACAAAGCAGGAGCGCAAGCAGGATCTGGAAGACTTCATCAACGACAAGGAGGAATAATCATGAACGGAGAATTCATCATCGGAGCCGTGGCGCTGATCGCAGTGCTCACCACGGCCACAGTCGAGGCGATCAAAAAGCTCCTCGAAGACAAGGAAATAAGCTACAGCGCGAACGTGCTCGCTGCAGTCGTCTCAATCATCCTCGCGCTCGCGTCGAGCATAGGCTATCTGGTATACACCGACACAGCCTTCACATGGAAAATCCTGGTCGTGATCGTGGCCATCGCATATCTGTCATTCCTGTCGGCCATGATCGGCTTCGACAAATTAAAGCAGATGCTCGCGCAGCTGAAAGGATAAAAAATGACAGCGACAAAGGCAGAAGTTCAAAGATTCATCGACATGATCGCACCCATCGCTCAGAGACAAGCGGCAAAGCACGGCGGGCAGCTTTATCCCTCAGTGTGCATCGCACAGGCCGCTCAGGAGTCCGGCTGGGGAACGACTGCGAGAATGCTGCACGCAAACGCACTCTTCGGCGTCAAAGTCGGAAAAAGCGCTTACAAGTTCGGGACAGCGTGGGATGGCTCGGCCTATAAGACCGGCACCACTGAATACTATGACGGGAACAAGATCCGGCTCGTGGACTGGTTCCGCGCCTATTCAAGTATCGAAGCAGCGACAGAAGACTATATGGATATGCTCTGTCACTGCCAGAGGTACAAGAAGGCGCTGAATTGCAAAAGCCCGGAGGAAAGCATCAGAGCGATCGTGGCCGGAGGATATGCGACTGGCCCGGAATATGCCGAGCACGTCATCACCATCATCAAGAACCATCACCTGAAGCAGTACGATCCCGGTGGAAAAACTACAGCGACGACCGGAAACCCGTACAAGGAGCCGACATCATCAATCAGGCTCCACAGTCAGGGAGAGGGCGTCAAATGGCTGCAGACAGAGCTCAAGCGCATCGGATACAATCTGGAAGTCGACGGGATCGCCGGGATGCTCACGATCGGAGCGGTCACTGCATTCCAGAAGGATCACCACGGTGAACCATACAATCTCGACGTCGACGGAGTATGCGGCCCGAAGACCAGAGCAGTCATAAAATATATATAGCTTACATCTCTTCCAAGGTTAGGGCGGGGCATCCTTCGGGATGTCTCGTCTTTTTTTATTTTAAACAGCGAATTCCGTCTTGCATTTCATCTTGCATCTATTTGGTCACGAATAACCAAACCGCGCAGAATGGGGCTTCGAAAGGGGTCAAAAAATGCAAGATAAACGGTGGAAAAAAGGCCGTGAGCCCTTGAAAACAGGGCGGAAACGGCCTTTTGTCGTTCGGGTTCGAATCCCGTCTATCGCTTTTTCTTATGTCCAGTATTTACGCGGGCTGAGAGCCCCTAAAAAATGTCCCGTCTTGCATTTCATCTTGTATTTTTTCCCGGAGACGATAAAATTAAAGTAATTGAACAAGATGGCACGGGAAAGCCGTGCCGCCACAAAATGAAAAAGAGGGCATCACTTGACGCCCTCTTTTTTAATTATTTCATCGAGATGGGAGTTCATCCGGTCGGCGTAGTAGTCCGACAGGGACAAGATATTATTTTGATATACTGATTTCATGACAGGAGCGTTCCCGGCCCTGCTCCATCCGCCCATGTCGGCCATGTATAGATCTGGGATGGATAAGGCCACACCGGTCGAAGCGTAGAAATGACGGAGCCCGTGGAGGCTTATGTCATACCCGAGACGCTTCGCAAGCCTTCCGAATGCCTGTCCGATGCTATTCGGATTCAGCTGCACTATGAAGCCGGAGCCGGTGCCTATGATCTCGAGCACGGCAGCGGGCAGCTTCAGGATCCTGTCAGATCCCTCAGTCTTCGGGAGCTCTTTATATATCCATTTACCATTGACGCCCTGCACCATGTCCGCGTGGATATGAGCACAGCCGTCCTTTATGTCTTCATACTTCAGAGCGGCGATCTCTCCGCGACGCATCCCACACATCGCCAGAGCGATGCAAGGCTTCAGGCGCGGATTCGCCTCTGCAATAAGCCGGGAGACCATATCATCCGAAGGAGACACGGGCCTTCTGACAGTTTTGGCCGGAAGCGTCACCCTGAAGACAATATCCGGATAATAGAAGCTGATCGAGGCCCTGACGAGCCCGTATCGATTCCGGACAGTCTTCGCGGAGAGCTTCGCGGACAGGAATGAGACGTATGTCTGCAGATCCTCGCTCGTGAGTCTCAGCACCTTCTTCGATAGAAGCCCATTAAAATCATCATCAAGCATCCTCTGATACTCCCGCAGCGTAGACGGCGACAGCACGCCCTCCTTCGCTGCGAGATATCCACGGATGCAGTCCTCGACGCTGTAGTCGCGTATCGTCCTGCGATGCTTTCCGGATTTAAACTCTGCAGCCTTGAGCTCGGCCTCTGTCTTCGACGGGGCCGTGATGCTGACATATTTCCGCTTCCCGTTCTCCATGTGGGAGAAGACCATGACGTTCCATGAGCCGGATTTTAATTTTTTTGCTTTCGGCATTACTTAAAGACCTCACTCGCACCATGCTGGGCCTGCTCTGACGTGAATCCCTCATATTCCAGCTGCTGCTTGAGACTATCTTGAGAGAATCCGCCCATGTCCATATAGCTCTCGGCACATTTTACAGCCTGTTCATTCCAATCAGCCCCGCAATTCTCGGCGCCATACTGGGCCTGATCCGGAGTGAATTTCTCATATTCCAGCTGCTTCGCAAGTCCGCTCTGGCTGAAAGCCTGATGATCGAGATATTGCGCGGCAGACTTGAGAGCCTGCTCCATCCAGTCGGCTCCGCAATTATCAGCGGCCCATGTAGCATCATCAGTAGAGAATCCCTCATATTCCAGCTGACCAATGAGGCCATCATGTGAGAAGGCCGTGTGGCTGAGATATTGCGTCGCAGACTTGAGCGCCCGGTTCTGCTCTGTCGTTCCTTGCGGGAGATCCGCGGCAGCACTAACCTCGGCACCGGCATCCTCGAGAACCTTCTGGAGATCATCGACAGCCTTCGAGAGATCCTCAGCGGCTTTGGATACCGATTCGGATGCAGCCTCTGACGAAGCCTCCTCTGTCGAAACCTCTTCGGTCTGAGGCTCGGAAGTACCCGCTGATGAGTCAGAGCTCACACAGCCCACCAAAAGAGCGGCGCTCGTTACAGCGCCAAGTACAACAGCAGCATATTTTTTCATTTTCACATCCTTTCCGGAGAATAAAAGAATTCTCCCAAAACATCATCCGGTGTCTATAATAGGCTTCGACACTTTAGAAGTCAAAAGGAGGAAGCAAAATGAAAAAGGCATACGAGAGAGCGATCATCGAATTGCTGGAGCAGACGGATGAGGAATATCTAAAGAAAATTTACACATTACTAAAGGAGCATAAAAAAAAGAAGGGCTGACGCCCTCCTTTTTATTTGAGGAGACCCGAGATAAAACTGTCGATAACCTCCTGAGACTTCGGATCGAGCTGCTGATAGCGGTCGAGGATGTTCAGGATCAGGTCATACGTCGGGCTGTCCCTGTCGAGCAGATCGGCCACAATGGCAGCGGTGCGATCTTCCGGGAGATCATACATCTCACCGTCTCCAGTCCTGAGCCATCTCTCTGATATATTAAACTCTTTGCAGATTAACTTGACGACTGCATCGCTGATCCCGCTTTTTCCTGTTTCATACAAGGCAACAGTATTTCTTTTTATTCCGATTTTATCTGCGAATTCCTGCTGAGTTAGTCTTACTGAGTTCCTGATCAGTTTAATCCTGTTATTCATATCAATCACCTCCAAAAACTATATTAACAGAGCAATGTCATTCAATCAACAAAAATATGTTGACAAATGTTGAGTCACTATATATTATTATGTCAGTAGTTCAACATGAAGGGGTCAATGACATGGCTAAATACTACATCTATTATTCAAGGCCCATCAGTAAAAAGCGCTTTTATAAGCGAGACAAGACTCTGGACACGTGGAGCGACTACCGGCCCGAGTGCTGGCAGTTCACTGAGGAGGCAGCGGCCCGGATCGTCCAGAGGAGGAACGCTGCAGCTGACAAAAATCGAATGTACAAAGCACATCCGGAGTACAAGCCGGAATATGGCACAGAGATGGCCTGAAAGGAGACAAGATGGACAAGACAATCGAGATCAAAGTGAAAGAGACAGCCGAGAAGCTGGAGAAGCTCGACGCGGAGAGCCTGCGGATCATTGACAGCGGAATCTCGCTGCTCGCAGCTCGTCAGGAGCTCGACAAGAAGGAGCTGGCTACAGCGCAGTAATGGAAGCAGACGTCATTCGCGAAGCGTTCAAAAGAGCGGGCATCCGGAGCGATCTCGCAATATCTGCAGAGACAGGGATGAACTACGACAGGCTGCACAAGAGAAGGCTCGCGCCGGGCCGGATCGGAGCGCTGACGATGGCAGAGCTGAGACTATTCATCCGTCACTCATGTCTGACGGACGAAGACATCATCAAGATAGTGAGGGGAGACAAATGCAAAAGATAATCGGAGTTATATGCTCAATCGGAGTCCTGGCGTTCTGCATGGTCGCAGGAGCAGCCGGATATAAACAGATCACACTCGCCGAGACAAAGCCGGCCGAAGTTGCACCGGTGCAACCTCAAGAGCCGAAGCCCGTCTCGGAGAATTCCACCCAAATCGTCAACTATTACATATCAGCCAACACGGCAATCATTAACCAGACCGAAGAGAAGGCTCTTCTGATCCCGGAGGATGACGACCTCGAGCTTCTGGCCGCTTGCGTAGAAGCCGAAGCCGGGAACCAGTCCCTATACGGAAAGAGGCTCGTCGCTGACGTGATCCTGAACCGAGTGGACTCGGATGTATTCCCGGACACAATATCCGGAGTAATATCACAGCCCGGACAGTTCTCGGTATATTCGAACGGCATCCTGCAGAAGACAGATCCGTCAGATGAGACCTACACAGCCATCTATATGGAGCTCGAAGAGAGGAGCTATCCTTCGCTCATGTTCTTTAACTGCGGAGGCTTCCTTCCTTACGGAGAGCCGTGGAGACAGGTCGGCGATCATTACTTTTCTACATTATAAAAGGAGGACAAGATGCAGGACTGGATCAAAGCATTCGCGGTCGGATTCGGCACCATAGCATTCATCGGTTTCATAATGCTGATGGCCTCGATCCTGCCGTGGCAGGGATACGTCGCACTGTCATTCATTCTTCTGACCATCATCTCATATTTAGGCATAAAGGTGGACGAATGGGAGTAAAGGCGAACACCAACATCCCGATCCAGTCGAAGGCGGACGTCTACGATCTCCTCTGCAGGGCATACGAGGAAGGTTCAAGGATGGACTGGACGCTCTTCGGCCGGAGGAAGTCGGGATATAACAGCATAGCAGAATATGTCGGATATGCCTTCAGCCAGCTGGCGATCCGGAACGGATCACTCGCATCAGACGAGGCGAAACAGCTCGAATTATAAGGGCCACAGAGAGCCTTTTGAAAGCTCGATAAACCGATTAACAATTCGACAGAGGGATAGTGAGATGCCATACATGGAGAGGCGTGTGGTGGCCGGTCAGACCATAGAGGTCGAGCGCTACTACACCATCAGGACGGGAGCTCCGGAAGGAGCCAGGGCAAAAAGGGAGAAGCCTACACCCGAGAGAGTCAAAAAGAATAACGCAAGGAAGAGGGAGGACAACCTCCGGCAGCTGATGAACGCCAACTTCACAGACGAGGACTTCATGAGCTGCACCCTGACCTACAGAAAGGGAGAGGAGCCGGAGTCGATCAGACAGGTCAGAGAGGACGCTGCAGACTTCGCCAGACGGTTCCGCAAGTGTGCGAGGGAGTTCGGACTCGAGCCCAAGTATATATACTGCATCGGCGCGGGACCTCACAGACGGCACATCCACATCACGGTCTCGAAGCTGCCGGACATAGTGATCCTGACCGGATGCTGGACACACGGACACGTGAACATCACGCCGCTATACACGAAAGGCCAGTACAGAGATCTGGCTCACTACTACCTCGTGAACGCAGAGGACACTCGCAAGCAGGAGGAGGAGCTGGGAGAGAAGCCGGGGAGACGGTTCATCTGCTCCCACAATATGACCAAGCCGAAGGTCACTAAAAAATTGATAACGGCCAAGGAGTTCCGGGCCGAGCCGATACAGAGGAGCGAAAAATCAAAGTACTACATCGAGAAGGAGTCGGTGTGGTACGGGATCAGTGAATTCACAGGGCTGCCGTTCCTGCGGTACACCCTCATGAAATTGGAGGAGAAGCATGGGAGAAATAAGACTGTACATCTGGACAGACGCGTCGCCCTTCCGGGCAGACAGAGCCGTCACACGATACGAGCTCGCATTCCTGAAAGAGGACAAGGTGATAGGGACACGCTCGGATCACTTCATTGCGGATCAGAATCAGCAGGGAGCGATCCTCGAGGGACTGATCGCAGCCATGACGAGGATACAAGACGGCAGCGGCATGAGCTTGACCATAATCTGTCATAACCCTGGCGTCATAGCGGCCATCAATCAGAGCCAGATCGCCACGTGGTCACGAAATGGCTGGAAGACCTCGAAGGGGAAGGAGGTGAAGCACACCGAGGCATGGCAGCGGATCGAGAAGCTGATCCGCGACAAGGTGGCCGACATCACAGCAAGACCTCCGGCCGGAGCAGACGATGAAGTCATGAGAAGGCTCGGAGCGGAGTCATTCGACGCACACAAGAACGTCAAAGGCGCATAAATCCCCGGAGGGGAAGAAATTGGATGATGAAATTACAAGGCTTTCAAGGCTCCGGAATAGGCGGAAACCGCATAAAGCCAAAAGGAGGAACAAATGAAAATAACACAGATACCCGTCAATCAGCTGCAGCACCATCCTGACAATCCTCGCGATGAGTATGACATAGACGATCTCGTCGAGAGCGTAAAGGAAAACGGCATTCTGCAGCCCCTCACCGTAGTCCAGAAGAGCCTCACCCTCTACTACGTTGTGGCAGGGAACCGTCGTCTGGAGGCTGCTATGGCAGCGGATCTCGATGAAGTCCCCTGCATCGTCTCAAAGATGGACGAAAAAGAGCAGGCGACGATCATGCTGATCGAGAATATGCAGAGAAAAAACCTCACGCCCTACGAAGAGGGAAAGGGCGTGCAGATGTGTCTCGATCTCGGAATGACAGAGGCAGATCTGGCAAAGAAGACCGGATTCAGCAAGGACACCATCCGCCACAGGAAAAAGCTGTCTGAGCTCGATCAGGACAAGCTCAAGGAAAAATGCAAAGACGGACAGATCTCCATGCAGGATCTCATCAAGCTGGAGCAGATAAAAGATCCGGAAGCAAAGAACAAGATTCTGGAGAGCATCGGCACAAATAACTTTAACTTCGAGATACAGAATGCCCTCTCAGCTCAGGAGCGACAGAAAAAGATGACAGCCATCCGCTTGAAGCTGGAGACATTCGCCGAGGAGATGCCGGAAGACTGGGCGGACTCAGAATTCGAGGTCAAGGTGTGGGGAGTACCGGAATCATTTGAGATCCCGGAAGACGCAGACGAGAGAGACTACGTCTTCATCCATCAATACCCTGGAAAATCATACGAGAGCTTCAAGCTCTACGCACGCAAGATCGAGGAGGAAGAGGACGAGGATGACGAACTGCAGGAGATTGACACGAAATGGTCTCGCCTCAACACTATGAGAGATAAGTTCCGAGTCATCAACGAGGCTTTCAAGCACACCAGGCAGGAATATGTCGTCACTCATGCCAGCGCCATGAATGCAGAGGATCTCCTGATGTGGTGCGGATACATCTTCCTCTCGGACGAATTCGATTACGCCGGCCCCGATGAAAAGATCTACGACTTGCCGGCACCCTTCAAAAAAGCCACAGACGCATTATATACAAACCTTTCCATGTACGCAGAGCTGACAGGATCAGAATTCGACACAGAATTCAATGGATCTCCGAGAGGATTCAACTCGGCCATGACCATCATGATATACACAGCCCTCGAAAATCTCGGCAATATGCACGCAGACTACAATGGCGTCTATAAGGAGAACGATCCGGATGCGGATATTTTATACGACTTCCTCGACAAGCTCGGATATATTCCCAGCGACGCAGAAAAGCAGATGCTGGATGGAACACATAAATACTACAAAGAGGCAAGCGAAATACAGGAGGAATTCTAATGGCAAAGACAGAGAAACCCGAAGACCTGAACAAAGGCAGACTGATCGACACGGTCGGAACGTGCAAATACTGCAAGAACAACGTCTTCATCAAAGCAGCACCGGACTCGACACAGGAAGAGCTCGACGAGATCGCTTCACAGGCTTGCGACTGCAGGGACGGCAAAGACGCGAGAGAGCTCGAGACCTCAGTGAGAGTCCTGACGCAAAAGATCAACGACAGATATAGCGGGATGCCCGAAGATGCACGAAGAGCACTCATCTCCTGCCTCAAGCCGGTGGCATACGGCAAGCTCGACAAGGTAAGCGTCAAGGTGGACGACGCCACCACGATCAAGATCTACAGATCGACCAAGGGCCTGAACCTGAAGCGCACCGTCAAAGAAGACGACATCATGGACGAATGGAGCCCATCATGAGCATAGTGACAGAGTACGAATGCTTGAGCGCATTCTCAGCCCGGCCGAAGGAGTGTGACCATCATCTCATATACGGCACCGGACTCCGAGAGCTGGCAGACAAAGACGGACTGATCCTGCCGCTATGCCACGACGAGCACACCATCTGCAAAGACGGAGACAGGACACAGATCATCCACGGGAACGCGGCAGCGGGCAAGCTATCCAAGATGCTCGGAGAGGTCATCTGGGAGCAGGACTACATAGCTCGAAGGCTCGCCATTGCGACAGAATCGACAGCAGACCTCTGGAGAGCGGAAGCGAGAGAGCAGTTCCTGAAGCGGTACGGGATCAAGTTCCTATGATCACCAAAACGTGGTGAGGGGCGGATATATCACGGTGAGCCTCCGGTGGCAGCGGCGCCCCAGCCATCAAGCCGGAGGCAATAAAAAAAGACAGGAGGATAAACAATGTCAAGTAAATTAAATCACAAACTTAGAAGTCAAAGGAGCCACAAGGACAGAGAAGGCAAGCTGCAGGATTTCCTGAGAGGCGCGTTATACTACAGACTCGCTCACATGATAAAGAGGGCAGCAACAGAGGAAAGCAAATGACAATCGCAATATGCAAGAGCTGCCCGATGACGAGATTGTGAGGAGAATATGACGGACGAAGAAAAGATAAACAGACTGAGAAACATACAAAGATGCATACCAATCAAAAACATGGAAGAATACCAGGGCTTCGAAGCACTGGAGGCCGCTATAGAAGATATCGAGACATTGGACTGGATTAAAAGCAAACTCGGAAATGCGTTCAAAGAACTCGAAGAGGAAAGTATAGCGAATAATAGGCTGATGGCAGTAAGCGGAATGACCATAGAAGAGCTCACCGACGCATTCATGAAAGGATACAGGATGGTGAGCCCGGAGAAAAAAGATCAGATTCCGGATATAAGAGTGACGACAGAGGAGGCAGCAGAAGCACTCCGAAATCTCGCAAAGGCAGGAATAAGTCAGGAGGACATCGAAGTATCTGACCTGCCGCTTTACGATCCGGCCGAACATAACCATCAGATTGAGCCACAGGAAAGGAGCGGCAAGGCATGAGAAAAGAAAAAGCCCTAATTATGGCTCTCAAGATATTTGATACTTGCAAAAAGTACGCAAATGCGGACAGATGCCTAGATTGTCCATTTAATGTGCATGGTTGCATGGTTACGGACGGAAACAACATCCCGACGGATTGGCGGTCAAGTGAACTAATTAAATCCATAGAGATACAAGGCAGAAAGGAGCGGTGAGGAATGATAATTATTCTTGAACTAATGGCAACGATAGCGGTATCGTCAGCAATTACCACGTATATCACCTTAAAGTTGGTCGAATGGTGGGAATGCAGAAAGTGAGGGACACATGAACTGTGAAGATTGCAATTACACCGATCTAGCCGATTGGGAACAAGATAAAAAGACGGGAAAAGCCACTCCAATATATTGGTGCGAAAGATACAAAAGGTTTTGCGCAGATATAAAAGAGTGCCAATACACAAGCGGAAAGGAGCAGGAAAAATGATTATAGCTATATGGTTCATCGGAATAGCCATGATCTGGATGCTCACACTGGTGAGATTCAACGAGATAGGATACTGGACACCCACAAGGCTGCTCGGCTGGATAGCAGTCTGGACAGGAGCATTGATGGCATGGACATATCACTGAACATGGAAAGAGAGATCCGGCTTAAGGCCGTGCTCCTCGAGTATGACAAAGGCACTGACATATATTCAATCGCGGAGATGTTCAACATCCAGCCCCAGACAGTCATGACATACATCCGCGAGCGGAAGGCCACGAGCAAGCAGGAGGAGATCGAGAACACATCGGCACATAAACTGACAATCAAGAATTGGGCGGAAGGGATCACGGTCTTAGACACACTCAAAACCCCAAAGGGAAAGATGATGGTAGCGGAGATCCACCCACACGTCATCAGATGTTTTAACAGCGACGGATTCGAGACATTCGGTACAGCAGAGTTGTATTACATGAACAGATAAGGGGGCAATCAGAATGACAAATTTACGCGGAGCCTCAATCAAAGAATTTATGGACACCATAGAGGAAATGAGAACGCTATACCATTTCACAGATGACCAGGCGAAGATAGTCAGCACATACGATCCTCCATCAGATGCTCACCGGAAGGTTGAGATTTACATGAAGGACGAAGAGACAGGCGTACACATCACCATGCAGAAGGACATCATAGCAAAGGAGGACGACCTATGGAAAAGATAACAAAAGACGAGTTCAAGAGGCGGATGCGTGCTGCAGAGATCGAAAAGCGCATCAACGAGGCGGACACGAAGCCGATAGATGAAGACGACATCATTGCGAAAGAGAATCACGCTCTCGCTCTGGACATCAAGGCAAAGTATGCCGAGACTCATCCGACACAAAAGAGAGGCCCGAAGCCCAAGACAGAGACACCGAAGAAACCGGGAAGACCTAAGAAGGAGCCCGTGGCAGCGGAGCAGGAAGAGTCACTCAGATTCCTGATCGGTGTGGCCAGAGGAAGGACAAGCGAGATCATCCACAATTCTGAGGCACACATCAAGACAGCCGGAAAGCTGGCAGACCTTGCGGAAATATATGACACGCACATCAAAAGAGTGGAGGAGATGCTGAAATGATCATAGCTGTAGATTTTGACGGAGTGCTCTGCGAGAAGAAATGGCCCGACATCGGAGCACCGAACAAAAAGCTCATAAACCATCTAAAGGCGCTGCAGACTCTGGGCCACAAGATCATCCTCTGGACGTGCCGGACAGATGATCCCTTCATGGACGGGAGGACAGGACAGTCGAGATTCCTGCTCAATGAAGCGATACACTTCTGCGCGGAGCAGGGACTGACATTCAATCAGATCAACGAGCCTGATCCGGACAGCCTGAAGATGTACGGCGGGAACCCTCGCAAGATCTACGCCCATGTCTACATCGATGACAACAATGCAGGAGAGGAGTTCATGACGAGATACACCGTCCCGTTCGTGAACGCCAAGACCTACCAAGAAGAGGCGCTATGATGACCGCGAAAACATTCCTCCGAGAGGTGAGGCACGAGCAGACAGAGGTCGCACGGCTCGAGAGCAAACTCGAATACTTGAAGAAGTCCACACTGCCGGGAGGCATCAGATACGACAAGGACAAGGTGCAGACATCACCGGACGACAGGATCAGCGACATCATGGCCGAGATCGGAGACATCGAGATGGAGCTGGAGGCAGACATCAAGAAGCTCCTCAAAGACATCTCGCAAGCATACAAGATGATCGGCAGCCTGACATCCTCCCGACACAGAGACGTGATGCGATGCTATTATCTCCCGGATGTGGAGCCGGGCGGAGAGCTGCCAACGTGGGATGATGTGGCCGATCGGATGCACTACACAAGAGAGCACGTGCTCAGACTCCACGGCGAAGCTCTGAAAGAAATGAATGATGCTACTAAATGTTACTATAAAGCGTGATATTATGGCATTAAGGAATCCGGACGAACCGGTTCCCCTGTTTTGTTTCTCCCAAGAACAATCATTATCCCAAGAAGGGCTGACGCGAGTCGGCCCTTCGCTGCTTTTATGGACATCTACAAGACACCCAAATGGGAAGCAAAAAGAGCGAGCATATTGAGGCGTGATGGCTATCAGGATCAAGTCCTGAAAAGATACGGCAAGCTGAAGCAGGCCAACATCGTGCATCACGTTTTTCCGCTGGGAGAGTTCCCGGAGTACGCATGGGAAGACTGGAATCTCGTAAGCGTGTCGATGGAGACACACAACAAGCTCCACGACCGGAACACGGACGAACTGACCGAGCAGGGCATCGAGCTCCTGATGAGGATAGCAAGACGCCAAGGGATTCCGGTGCCGGAAAAATATACACATCCGATCAAGAGGAGGCCGAGCCATGGCAGACGTATGGCATACTGGTCAGCCGGATAGGAAAGGCTGGTACAACTGCAGACTGGACGGCGAGGAGATGAGGCTCTACTTCTTCATCTGCGAATTGAATCCTCGCAAGCGCTATTGGAATGACGAAACCGGAGCGCGGATCGATGACGACGAGATCGAGTGGCGCGAGCCGCGATGAAGTACCCGCCCGGGGTCAAAAATCTCGAACACACGGGCGGACGGTGGCGCGGGTAAGTTTTTATATACACAGGGCATTTTTAGGCTAAAGGGGAACCAGACCCAAAAGAGACCCCCGAAAAAGAGGGGACATAATTCAGAACATAGATTTTTCAAACCCGGGCGAAAGGGATTCGAAACCCCTGACGATCCGGGTATATTTTTGG
>JAEEGO010000084.1 GCA_016280355.1 Lachnospiraceae bacterium
CTTGAGAAATATGGCGAAAACTCCGCTGAATACAGCATCGCAAAGGCGGTCTGCATTGAAGATGCGCGCACGATGAGACACACCTACAGCCCGCGCGTTGAACAGATAAGGGCTTTGTCCGATAAGAATGTCGTTGATGAGGTGGCGAAGAGTCCGGAGGCTGTGAAAGACGTGTTGGCTCCGTTCTTTGTGCGGCTTGATAAGGACTCCCAGGAGAGGCTGATGGATCGCAGCAATCCTGAAGAGAGCAAGGCGCTCCGGAAGTTCTTTATGAACCTGACACATGAGGCTGTGGATTACGCAGCTGTTTTCTATACACAGAACAGTTATGCCGGCATCCCTGCCGGTGAGAGGATGGACAAGCGCAATACGGCAATGAGCACCGTGGCGGATTACCTCGGAATGGGAAGTCTCATAGCCGGATCACGCAGCTTTGAAATACAGATCGGTGAAGATAAAAAACAGGGAACCTTCCAGCAGAAGGCCGGCGGGACGGATATCAACAGGATCACAGAGGACAATGAGATCGTGGAGATCGCAAAGAACTACAAGAGCGGTGATTACGGGGCTGTGGATACTTCCTCGTTCAAGAGGCAGCTCTCGGATCTTATGGTGCTGGATTATCTGTGCGGCAACTGCGACCGCCATATGGCCAACATGCTCTATCAGACCGGCAAAGACAGATCCGGCAGAGTGGTGATCACGGGCATAAAGGGGATAGATAACGATATGTCTTTCGGTAAAAAGACCGAAGCCTCAAACATCAGTCAGGAGAAAATGGTGAATCCCGAGGACATGAGGATAATGCGTCTTACCACGGCTCACAGGGTACTGGATCTCACACCGGACAAGCTGGACCTGATGCTGGGGGACATGGATTTCACCAAAGACGAGAAAGAGTCCTGCCATGTTCGTCTGAAGAAGCTTCAGGACAAACTCAGATCCGACATGAAAATACAGACAGAGACCAACAACAACAGGATAGCGGATGGCAAGATCGTGGTGGTGCCGGACGACAGGTTCAAGTATTATCCCATCGAAGAGCTCGGGGAGACAGGAAAAGGCAAGGAGTCGTCGAACTATTTCGGAAATGCAAAACTGCTCCCCAGACTTTTGTATACAGATCTCGTGCAGCGCAGAAAATTCGCGAAGCAGGAAGATGAGATACGGTACGTGGATGCCACGGCTACGAGCGGCAGCCTGAACTTCGTGGACAGGGATGTAAGGACAGATCTGGATTATGACAGTACCATGAGCCGGCTTGAGGGTCTAGGGCAGAGCTTCGATAAGCTGGGGAGCAAATGGTTCACAAAGGATACCGGGCACTTCCAGTGGATGAAGAAATCCCTGGAGCAGTACAAGGACCACCTGAAGATGACCTATGATAAAATGAAGTCGGACGGTATCACGGAGGCACCGAAAAATGAGGTCATAAAGCTTGATGCATTCTTCAGACAGGTAAGGATGGCAAGTGACAACTATGTGAAGACTCATCCCAATCCCATCACTCCATCGGGAAAGGCACGTAAAAAGCTGGCCATGGAGATGATGGAGATGAGGCCTGTATATCAAAAGAGCGCCGTAAGTATGGATAAGGCTCAGGCCAAAGAACGGGAAGTAAAGCCTACAGACATAGGCAGGCTCATGAAGCAGGAGGGATCATCGATGAAAAAAGCTGCAGTACGGAATGAGGCTTCGAAGAAGAAAAAACCTGTAAGGAGCACATCTTCGGGACCGGTGGATAAAGGAAACCTGTCTCTTTGATAAAAGATGAAGGAAAGAACGGGCTGAAACAGGATACACGACTGTATATATAGATATACGGAACGGAGCAACTTACGGATTCAGAAAGGATTAAGGGAATAAGATCATGGGATACAGGCTTTATTTCGAAGAAAACCCCGGAAGGATACAAGCAAACAAACTGAGCCAGGAGACGATAGATCAGTATAATGAGCTCAAGGCAAGATATCAGGGGCGTATCTATAATACCAGGGAGGAGGTGCTGAATGCCAGCAAAGAGGTGAATACCCGGCTGGAGCAGATCGTCGGGGAGCCGGTCTACAAGTCCAACTTCAAGTACGGGCAGCATGTTCTGATGCAGATCGACTCGGGCCTGGAAAATGCGATAAATACAGCGGCGACAGAAGAAAAGCGGCTGGCGTGGCAGGCTCTGAGGGAAAGGGAGGTTCAGCTTGCTCTAAAAGGAAAGATTGAGTCCGATGATATCAGCGAATTACCGTTCGTTGTATCCTTCAGCGGACAATACATAAACAGCACGAAGCCGATGCCTATTTTATCTGAAAGCCTTGAAGCCGAAACGGAGGCTTTGATAAAGGACATAAATGAACTGGCGGCGAAGGAATACAAAGAGCTGACGGGAAGTGAAAAGACTGTCGCGGAGGAAGCCGGGGCATATATTGATAAGGTCAAAGAGACCGGCACCAGGGAGAACTACTTCGTAGACGATATGAAGAAGAACAATCTCCTGATGCTGAGCATGTATACCGACTATGCCATGAAGTATTCCGCCGAGGCGGAGCATATGCTTCCGGATGACATCATCCTCGTGGATTCATGGGGCGGCTTCATCCCTTCAATAAAGGCGTACGGTCAGGGACCCAGGGATACCGATAAAGATGCGCCTCCCTATGCAGCTGATTATGCCCGTATCAACTGCCTGCTGCCGCTTGCCGAGATGCCGGTGCTGGCTCTGCACTCCGTCGTCGTGAAAAAGAGTACGAAGCATCCAGGGTGGCCGGAAAGATAACACGAGAGAACGAGATCAATGTAAGAAAAGAGCTTCTCTCCGCTGCGGCATCTGAAATGTACAAGCTTGACAAGATATATAAAAACATCGATCTGCCCGAGGTAAAGGAGGTACTGAACAAGGATATAATTCCGGGAAATATGGATATTACCGGAGAGAGAAACTTCGGCCACTACTAC
>JAEEGO010000085.1 GCA_016280355.1 Lachnospiraceae bacterium
CAGGTCTGCGCAATTACGGGCTACACGGGAAAAGTCCACAACCACAATCACATCTCCTGCACGGATACCGCAATCAAGCATTTTGTTTAACTCGTCGCGGTTCTGCATACTTGCTCCGCTTTTCTTTTCCTGATAAATCTTTTCACATCCGGCATCTGTTAATGCTACTATCTGCCTGTCAAGGTTCTGTGTCTCGCTTGAAACTCGCGCATATCCTAATATCATATCCTTACCCCCTATCATCTTAAACCGCTGCCACCTGTAGCACACTTTATACATATGTAGTACTTGTATGTACATATTGTATCATTGTATTACATTCTTGACAACACATATTTCAGAAAAACAGTTCTGTCTAAAAATATGTCTAAATAGGGTGGTAAAAGAAGGAATGTCTAATAAATGGTATTTCAGACGAATTGGGTTCAAGGAAGAAAAACCCGTACACGCTTATAAATTAAGCCTTTCACGGATTTACACCAAAAACATAATATCTGTCTAACAGGTGTATACCTATTTTTTACACTATTTCATTTCATATATTCATTGAATACTTTTTGCATACTATAATAGACGATAACAGGAACCCCTTGATTTTACTATGTTTATGAGGGTTGCTTTTGTTCAAGTCCCCCTCTCGCTATGATAAAAGACCGGATCTTTTGATCCGGTCTTTTGTCATACTATGTGCTTTTATCCCTGGATGGTAAACGGGTATCATACCCGTGGTGCAAAAACAGCCCTTTGGCTGTTTTTGAGCGCCGTATAGATGCGCCTTGCGCATCTGGCGCCGTCCGAGGGTTCAATTCCCTCCGTTCCTGTATTTTTTTACCTTTTCGGATAGTTCGGCCAACTCCTCCTTCGACAGTTCCGGAAGATGCTCCAGCCTGTCAAGAAAAGCCGCCAAAGTTCCACGCTGCCCTTCTCTTATGACCTGCGTATAGAAGTTTGAAAAAACACCGGTCATTATGGCTATCACGATCAGGGAATAAACAGTGACGGCTACGGAGATCGTCCTGGCGATGAATCCGTGCACCACCACATCTCCGAATCCTGTCGTGGATATCACGTCATAGCAATACCAGAGAGCATCGCCGTATCTTGTTATACCGGGCTCCGTCAGCAGCACTATCCATGCCGCAATGAAGACAAACATAAGATATGTCACCAGGACCTTGTGCGCCCCGGTCTGCTTCATTACACGTATAAATGTGATCAATCTTTGCTTCATAAACAAGTCTGTCCAGATTTCTTATAAACTATGGTGATTGTATCACATTATATATGTAGTTTACACTACCGCATATACTACCGAAAAAAGAGTACCCTCATTCCTATTGAGGATACTTTTTTCTTTTACCATATATGATATAATCTCATGGATAAGGGATTTCATCTGATGAAACACTTTGTTTATATTCTTGAATGTGCTGATAAGACACTGTACACGGGCTATACGAACGATATTGATCGTCGATTGGCCGCGCACAACAGTGGCAGGGGTGCAAAATACACAAAGACCAGACTCCCCGTAAAGCTGGCGTATTGTGAATCCTTTGACAGTAAACAGGAGGCCTTGAGCCGAGAGTGGCATATCAAGCATGACATGACAAGAGAAGAGAAGTTGAAGCTGATAAAAGGGTGAGCAATACTATGATAAGAAAGACATTGGATTCTGCCAGAGAACTGTGGGTAAATCTTGACCGGGATATATATGTAGGCGACCGGTACAGTTCCAATATGAAGGCACTGTTCCTTGTAAGTCTGGTCACCGGTCTGTTGGGTTTTATCCTGACTGTTGTCAATTTCGCAAGCGGCAATATGCCGATGACTATCGCAGCCATCGTTACCTTTATTGCCGGTGTAAGCTGTGCCATCAGTTCCTTCATTCTTAAAAAACGTAAGCCAGCAACCATCATCTCCACGGGGTTCTGCATCATTGTGATCACTATCTACGTATTGACCGCTGCAGGATCCGGATCAGCCTTAATGTGGACGCTTCTCGTCCCCGTGGGCATAAGCTATTTTATCAATGTAAAATACGGGATCTTACTGTCTGTATATTATACTCTTCTTATCACGGTGCTGTTTTATTCACCACTCAGAGAGATCTACACTGCCTATTATGATCACGCTTTCATCGTGAGATTCCCTATGCTGTATGGATGTTTTTCGATATTCTCCTGCATAGCGATGATCCAGTATCATCGCTCCGTGCTGTTCGAGATAGATCACACACACGTCCTCACTGAAGAGATCGAGAAGAAGACTGCCGAGGCAGAAGATCTCATGGAAGTTATGGACATATATCTGGCAGCAGCCATAAGCGATACCGACAGCATATCCGGGATCATGAACAGGAGATCCGGAGAAATGGTCATCTCTCATGCTATGCAGCAGGCACCCGGTTGCTTCATTTTCTTTGACGTGGACAACCTCAAAAAGATAAACGACTATCATGGCCACGAGGCCGGAGACAGGATACTGCACATTATGGGCGATACGCTCAAGGCAAACAGCGAGGATCACCTGTGCTGCCGTCTGGGCGGTGACGAATTCCTGATGTTCGTTAAGAATGTATCCGAAGAAGGAGCTGTCGAAAAAGTCGAGAAGGTCATCAGTGATTTTAACTTCAACAAGAAGGATGATCCGGAAGTTGCCATCGCATCACTGTCAGCCGGCATGGTGATGTGCAATACAGACGAAGATTATGACGATGTATACAATAAAGCCGATAAAGCTCTGTACTATGTGAAGCAGAACGGAAAGAGCGGCTACGATTTCTATAACAGCGCATACGATTCCATAGGAAGCATCCACGTCGATATCGAAAAGCTCCTTGACGGCATCAAAACAAGCGGAAGCTATTCAGGCGCCATGAGTGTGGATTACCGCCAGTTCACCAAATTATATGAATATATCGCCCACCTTGAGCATCGCTTCTCCTACTCGTTCAAAATGATAGTCATCACGCTCGAAACCCCGACCGGAGAAAACCCGGGCAGTGAAGAGCTTGAGCAGTCGATGTTCTGCATGGAGCAGTCGATCCGTAAGATGATAAGGGAAGTAGATGTACTGACACGATACAGCAATTGCCAGTTCCTGGTCATGCTGCTCGGAGTGAGCGGCAACGGCATCAGGATCGTTGTAAACAGGATATTCGACGGCTACTATCAGATGAAGGAGAACATCGTCTTCGAGCCTTCATATGTGGTCGCTGATCCCAAGAGCATCCGCACTGACAGTGCAACAGACTGATCCTGCTTTGATCATTTCACATCAATAAACACGAGTCCGTGTATCTTTGATGCAGACTCCTTATTTGAGAATTCCATTCTGACAGAATGCTCTATGCTCACGGCCTCGTGACCGAGAGGACTGATAAAATGGGCTGTCCCTCCGTCATCCCATCCAAGTTCCTCTTCGCACAGCAGTCTGTCATCCATATATATCCTTACTTCTCCCTCTCCCGTCCTGTCAAAATCCAGTCCGGGTTCTCCTGAAAGAGGGGCATAAAAGGGTATTTCAAGCGACAGCCCGTCACCTGAGGGCTTGGCAGCCTCTGCCGGCACGTAATAATATCTTTCGTATCTGTCCATTCCTTCATTGAGCGGAGCGACATCCTCGCGTGCAAAAGCTTCATACGCCTCGGTTCGCTCTTCGATGATCCGGCTCACCTCCTGAAAATACAGGCTGTACCCGAGATCGTTGGGATGTACTCCGTCAGCACACAGCTCTTCATACGCATGTCCGCTGTTATCAAAAGCTGCTATCGTATCCGCCTGCGGTATGGCATAATGCTCCGCAAGTCTCTGTATCTCTTTTATGATATCCGTATATGTTCTCTGCGAGCTCTGGAGCACGCATATCATATCGCAGTACCTGTACTTTTCACGTACTGCTCTTATTATGGCTTCATAAGATTCCGACAGATGATCCGGACTGTCGTTATGACCGTAGCATATGATCGCAAGGTCATAGTCCTGCTCATCATCAAGGTTCATCACCTGCACATATCCCGCGTAGCTTCCTGTCCCGCCCAGAGATACATTGGTGACATTACATCTTACAGCATACTCTTCATATATCCAGTCTGTAAGCAGTCTCTCCCATGAGTGCCCCGGAGTAGCACCTGCGCTCGCTCCTATGGAGTCACCAACTATCAGTATAGATACCTCCTGTCCTCTGGCAAGCTTCCTGTATACTCCGACAGGTGCTTCACTAAGCTGCAGGACCTGCTTCTTCAGTTCCGTGATCTTTCTGTATTGGATCACACTCAGTATCAGAAGTGCTGCCGCAATAACAGCCAGGATCACTATGGCAAAGATACTCTTCTTTTTCATGATCTACTCCACCGGCGCAAGCTTGACCACTACAACGTCGTTTACCAGTGCGCATGATCCACGTTCAGGGAATACAGGCATACTCTGTACATATGGATCCGACAGTGCCGACTCAAGTGCGTCTTCTCCGGCCACCTGGAGCTTTATCCCCATCTGATGCTCCCAGAAGCTCTGCCACGACTGGGTAGCCCACTTCTCATCATCCGCATTCCATGTCCCCATGGCAGCGTTTCTGTTTGCGCGTGCCAGTATCGCATCGTTCTTTGCATATACAGGACTGTCTGCCGGCCTGCCTACAAAGACGTAGCTATAGTACGGGTGATACAGATCGTCCCTTATAAGCTCGGCCACTATCTCAGATCCCATTTCCTTCATGCTGTTCATTCCCATATACATGGACTGCTGATCGTATATGGTCATTATGTAGTTGCCGTACAGGACTATCCCCATCATTACGGGGATCAGCACTCGTCCGTATTTTTGCCATCCGTCAGCTGCCTGATATTCCATACATATCCCGCAAAGTACAGGGATGCACATGCTGACGGGTATTATCATCTGTATCTGCGGCTCCGCTTCAAAGGCGATAAAGAATATCGAATTGCAGGCTGCAGGTATCAGCAGGATGCATATCACGGAAAGCACAGCTCTGATCCTGCTCTGTCTGAACGTTTTTATTATCACCGGTACGAGCACCAGCAGGATGATCATATAGACTAGTATGTAGATCTTCGCAGAAAAGTAAGTCGTCCTGATCCTGTCATTTTCATGGTAATACACGAAATACCTGTAGGATGCGGGAAGCCTTTCAAAGAAGTGTAATACGGTCTCCGCTACTCCGTAGCTTTCGGCACCGCCGTATCTGCTCATGGACGTATCATATACATTTAGCTGTATCCTAACCATGCCAAGGTAGATCACTGCTCCCAGGATAAGTGAGATGACGGCTCTTATCAGCTTACGTCCGATATCCCCAAGATGCTCATCTCCTGCTATAAATCTGCTCAAGCAATATATGAGTACCACAAGGCACAGGCACCCAAGCTCCGCCTGATAAAGCCCCATCATACCGGCCGTCAGTACCGCAGCGATGACTGTTATCAATACATTGCATATCCTGCCATGCACCTGCGTTCTCATCAGCAGGTATCCCGCTGCAGCTGCAAAAAAGCAGGCAAATGCAAAGGTCGGTGACATATACCTGTAGGAAAGCGATGCAAGTATGCCGGTGTTTACTACAAACAGTATCGATCCCAGATATTTAGCCACCCTGTTTTCTATCCCGGCTGCATCCATCACCAGAATAAAGGCCAGGGAAAAAACTGCGACAGATATGACAGATGTGACGGGATCCGGACTCAGATAGCCTCTCCCTTTATCAAGGAGCGGCCACAGCCATCTGCCTATGCCGACCTCATGTGCTCCCGCATATGATATGGAGCCGTGCCACATACCGTCCAGCTGATTGACCAGCTGGTTTATCATAAGGAGTGAATATACAAAGCATCCTGCCAGCACATCTGCGGCAAAAACTCCTCTCCATTTTTTTATAAACCCGGATATTTCCTTTTGCATCAATTCCTCCGTCTTATCTTAAGCTCAGGCTGTTATCCTGCCAGACTGAGCATCGTATAAACCGCTGCCGTGGACAAAACAAAGACTGCCAGAGCTGCCTCCGTCACCCGCCGGTACCATCCCCTGCTTTCTTTCATATAAACGCCGGCCATCAGTGCTTCCACCGGTATGAGATACAGAACGTATCTGAAATCCATGGAGCTGTAGCTTCCGGATACCAGCATGAACCTTATATATACCGCCACGGATATGAGGTATACCACCGCAAGGAATGCGCGTTCCGACCTTCTTGCGATATAGTACTTAAAGCAGAGTACGTGGACCGTTGCTCTGAGGCAGAGTATCGCCAGTATGACTCCCGAAAGAAATAGTCCCCACCCAAAAGCCGTGATGAGTCCGGCTCCGATGCCTCCATGTCCGGCTTCCGTCATTGCGATGGCAAAATCCTGATCGCCGAAAAGCGATGTCTTGATCATTCCCAGAAAGATATTGAATTCATTGTAGGGATCTCCGTATTTTTCAAGGCAGACAAAAGGTTTGCCGGTCCGCACATCGAATATACGCTGCCAGAGAGGTGCGTTCACCGGCTCTCCGACACCCGGAGTAAAGCCAACCGGCACTCCGAATCTGATCATGTTGCGTATCGGTGACCACAATCCCAGCGGGACACATATTATGGAGAATACAACGAACTTCTTCATGTGTGATACGAAGCCGTCAGTACCTGCGTGTATCCACTTCACCACAAAGATCAGGGCGACCGCCGGTGCCACAAGTGCCGCGGAAAGCTTTGCCATCATACCGAGCCCTATTGTCAGAGCAAGCGCGACCGTATATCTCCATTTCGGATCTTCGTTCCATTTGAGTGCATAGTATATCGTCATCACACTGAACATTATCGCGAGCATGTCGTTATTCACGGAGCCCGCCATCAGTATGAATCCGGGATGGACGGCCGCTATCGCAAAGGCTGTGATGAGCCCTTCCCCCTCCAGCCTGAAGTACCTGAATATAAGATATGAGAAGTACAGAGTGATGAAGCTGAATATCAGGGTGAGTATCTGGACGTTCTCGCATGCTTTTTCATATGTGAAGCCAAGAAACTCCTGCAGATGTATCCAAAGTGCCGACAGCATATGATGCAGCGGCGGCTGGAAGAATCCCCATTTTTCTCTCGGGTCAAAATCTATCAGCAGATGTCCCTGATAGAAATACTCTATGAACGCTGCCTGTCCGTCACCCGCGCCAAAGCCTATGACATCGTGCTGGCGCATCCATGAAGGTGTGTAATAAACGTAAAACGAGCGGAGAAAGGCGGCAAGCAGGGCAGCCGCTGCCATAAGTATCGTTATCAGATTTGCTCCCTTACGCTTATCTCCCATGTATCACATCTTTTCCGGAGCTTCAAATCCGAGGATATCTATGCAGGTTTCAAGTATCCCTTTTGTGAGAGTGAGCAATGCGATCCAGCTCTCCTGCTTCTTCTTATCCTCTTCGGTTATGATCTTTGTCTCGTGATAGAATTTGTTGAAATCATTCGCTACCTGATAGATATATGCGCATATCCTGTGAGGCGCGAGATCTCTCCACGCTCCTTCTATCATCGGCGCGAAGCCTGTGAGTGTCATCATCAGAGCCTTCTCTGCCGTATTTGCGGGAGGCAGTATCTCAAGCCCTTCCGTCCTTCCGCCGTTCTCGGCGTATTTCCTGAGGATAGACTTTATCCTCACTATGGTATAGAGCACATACGGTCCGGTATTACCTTCAAAGGATGTGAATTTGTCTATATCAAATACATAGTCTTTTCTTGCTTCATTTGAGAGATCCCCGTATTTGATCGCAGCGAGTCCTATCCTGGAGGCAGTCTCTTCAAGTTCCTCCTCAGACATCTCTGCACCGTTTTCCCTCATGCGCTCAAGACACCTCTGATAGACATCATCTATCAGCTCCTGCAGTCTCATCACGCCACCGGATCTGGTCTTGAAAGGCTTTCCGTCCTTGCCGTTCATTGTTCCGAATCCAAGGAATTCAAGCTTTGTCGTCTCGGGGACTATGCCGCATTTCTTCGCAGCCCTGAAGACCTGAAGGAAATGCATGTCCTGTCTTTTGTCGACCACGTATATGACCGAGTCCGGCTTGTAGTCTTCTTCTCTTTGCACCAGAGTAGCCAGATCGGTGGTGGTGTACAGTGCCGCTCCGTCTGACTTGAGTATCATGCAGGGAGGTATTTCCTTTGCATCTTTTTCTTCGCTTACATCCACGACCAGAGCGCCCTGCGACTCATAGGCATAGCCTTCCTTCTTCATCCGCTCTACCATGGGAGCAATATAAGGATCGGCATCTGCCTCGCCCTTCCATATCTCGAAAGAGACATTCAGTTTATCGTAATTTGCCTTCAGATCCGCCACCGATATATCCATTATGTGGCGCCAAATGGCAAGATACTCTTCGTTGCCGTGCTGCAGCTCGAAAGTGATATCCATTGCCTTTTCTTTATAAGCCTCGTCCTCCTTGGATCTTGCGGATGCTGCGGGATATATC
>JAEEGO010000010.1 GCA_016280355.1 Lachnospiraceae bacterium
CAAGGTATCTCAGGCTGAGGAAAGCGGAAATGCCGTAGGTGATGATGTTAAAGGAGCAATAAACGGGTTCAAAGGCAGTCTGTATGACTGATGTCAAAAGACCGGTCCTTCAGGTACAGCCAAGGTATGAGTTCCGCGAGGAATGGGATGTATTGGCGTCGTCTGAAGGACTGACCTATGAAGCTCTTGATTTTTCTATGCCACCCGCTCTCATTGAGAGCGGGTTGTTTGAAGAATACCTTGACTGGTATTCTTCGTGCGGTCGTACCACATCGGTACACGGTTTTTTCATGGACGTTAATCCGGCATGCAGCGATCCAGGCATCAGGGATCTATCAAAGGAAAGATGCCGGAAAAGCTGTGAGACAGCTGTTGCGTGCGGTGCGAAGAATGTGGTGTTCCATTCGAGCTGCTTTCCTTTCCTCAGGGGTATTTACCTTGATGTATGGACATCACGCTGCACGGATTTCTATCTTGAGCTTGCTGAGACTTATGATCTCAACATCTACATAGAGAACAGTCCCGATGTGGATCCGGGACCGATAAAGGCTCTGATGAAGCGTGTCAACGACAAAAGGATCGGGGTATGTCTCGATCTGGGACATGCTCACTATTCAAGGGTGCCGGTAAGAGAATGGTTTGAGGAACTCGGAGAATGGATAGGATATCTGCATCTGTCCGACAACATGGGTTCGTATGACGACCATCTTTTGCTCGGAGAGGGATCCATTGACTGGGAAGAGGCAGACCGTCTGTGGAGAGAACTTGACAGGGATACCGTCATCACTCTTGAAGTAGGAGGGTTTGTCGCATCAGGATATGCAGTAAAGTTTCTTAAGAAAAACGGGTATTTCGGACAAAGTAACGGGGAGTGAGAAGGTATGAGTGATCAAAAGGGAGTATTAGAGAGCAGGATACTGGCCGGTGTATCGGAGGGCATATTGCTCATAGGATTCAACGGCAAGGTGGTCTTTGCCAATGAAACAGCCATAAATATACTCGGCATACCGGCAGACAAGCTTATTGGGAGCCTTTTTGCCTCACTCTTTTTTGAGGATTCGGACAATGACGAGTTCTCGCAGGCGGTGCTTGAGTGTGTCTACGACAGGGAGAAGCAGCACGATGCCATAGTATCGTATACCGCTAACGGAAGGGTATATACCCTCAGGATGCTGACATCTTTCTATAACGAGGGGGCAGAGCGTACCGGTATCATAGTTGCCTTTTCCGATATCAGTGAGCTCGAGGAGCTGAGGGATGCCGTGAAATCCATGCAGCAGATAAAGGCGCTGAACGATCAGCTTGAGATGAGAAACAAGCTGATAAGCGAGACCTTCGGACGCTTCCTTTCGGATGAGATCGTAAAGAAGCTGCTCGACACGCCCGACGGCCTGAGGCTCGGAGGTGAAAAGCGCACGCTTACCATGATGATGAGCGACCTCAGAGGTTTTACGGCTCTGAGTGAGAGGATGGATGCGGGAGACCTTATCACCCTGCTCAATCACTATCTGGAAGAGATGACCGAAGCGATCCAGTCAAACGGCGGTACCATAATAGAGTTCATAGGAGACGGGATACTCGCGATATTCGGAGCGCCGGATTACTTCGAGGACCATGCCACAAAGGCAGTGACGGCAGCCCTTCAGATGCAGAAGAAGATGAAGAATGTCAATGCATGGAATGCCGAGAGAGGCTATCCGATGCTCGAGATGGGCATAGGTATAAATACCGGTGAGGTGATAGTAGGTAATATCGGCTCGGAAAAGAGGACAAAGTACGGAGTCGCAGGTAAGGCAGTGAACCTGTGCGGCCGTATAGAAAGCTATACCGTAGGCGGACAGATACTGATACCGCCTTCTACAAGAGAAGCCGTCAGAGAGGAACTCGAGGTGGCAAAGGAAATGACGGTATATCCGAAGGGAGCAAAGGGAGAGCTCATACTCTCACAGATCACAGGTATAGGCGCTCCTTACGATATACATGTCAGTCAGGAGAGCGAGAAACCAAAGCCCCTTGCGAAGCCTGCTCCTGTCTGCTTCTACAGGCTTGACGGCAAGCACAAGATAGAAGGCACGAATTACGGAGGTATAACGGCTGTAGCCCACGACAGAGCCGTGATCGAGACGGGAACGAAGCTTGAGGTACTGGACAATATCCAGCTGGAAGCCGGAGGGGATCTGTACTGTAAGGTCCTGGAAGAAGCAGAAAACGGTTATCTTCTGCAATACACGGCAGTTCCTGCAGGATATGACAACTGGTTGAAGGGAATAACAACTACGGTATGAAATTAAAAAAGATCATTGCAGCCCTTACTGTTATCATGTGCATGTCGTTTGGCATGCAGACAAGCATTTCCGCAGGAGAAGTCACAAAGCCGGCGGATCGTCCTTCGACAGCCGGGAAGCTGTCGGTAAGGAGTACGGACCTCATAAACGAAGACGGAGAGGAGATCATGCTCAAGGGAGTGAGCCTGCATGGTCTTACATGGTTTCCGGATTTTGTGAGCGAGGATCTTTTCAAACAGGTATCCGGGGAGTGGGATGCAAACCTGATAAGACTTCCGGTCTACTCCGAGGAGTATGTAAGGGACAGTGAAGAGTGCATGAAGCTTTTGAGGCGCGGCATAGATGCAGCGATAGCGTCAGATATGTACGTGCTTGTGGACTGGCATATCCTTGAAGATCAGAACCCCAATGTCCATATAGATGAGGCACGCGAATTCTTTACCATTATCGGAAAGGAATACGGCGATGTACCCAATATCATCTACGAAATATGTAATGAGCCCAACGGAGAGACGACCTGGTCGGATATCAGGAACTATGCATACGACATCATCCCGCTCATAAGGGGATACAGTCCAGATTCGGTCATAGTAGTAGGTACTCCGAATTACAGCAAGGATCTTGCAAGTGCGGCAAGGAACTCTCTCAAAGTGGACAATATCATGTATTCGCTCCACTTCTATGCATCGACGCATAAAGAGGATCTGAGACGCGAATACATGTCGGCGATGAACCAGGGTCTTCCGGTCTTCGTCACGGAATGCGGTCTGTCAGAGTCCAGCGGTACGGGCAATGTCGATTTTGATTCCGCTGCGGCATGGTTCTCGCTGCTGCAGGAAAAGAATACCAGCTATACTGTATGGAGCTTCTCTAATAAGAACGAGACATCCGCACTTCTGGCGCGTTATTATGATCCGTCAAATCCCATCACGGATAAGGATCTCACGCGTGCAGGAACATGGGTGAAACAACTCATACAGGGTGAGGATCCGCGAAGCATCCCCATACCTGCCGAGGGCATAGGGATATCGAAGGTGCCTGCCTGGATACTGAATCCTCTTGAGACAGAGAATATAGAAATAGCAAGGATATGGCCTCATATGGCTCTGTCCACTCTGATATTTGTGACCATTCTGGTCGCAGTAGTAGCTCTGATTTCGGCATACAGGAAAAAGCACCATCTGATCTATGAGGATCTTTATACGGACGATGAGGAGCACAAGTCTTCAGAAATACTAAGAAAGATCCTTTGCCGCGTCGTGATACTGCTCAGCATCTTCCTTACGGTACTGTATCTCGGATGGCGTATAATGTACTCCATCCCGTTCCGCTCAGGCCCTCTGGCAGTTGCGGGCAATATCATCCTACTTGTGGTGGAGATATTCGGATTCATAGAGTCCGTGATCCTTTATTACAATCTCATGGGAATGAACAGATATCCTCTGCCTAAGATAGCGGATGAAGAGTTCCCGGATGTAGATATTTTCATAGCGACATATAACGAGCCGGCTGATCTGCTGCGCAAGACCATAAACGGATGTAATCATCTGAACTATCCCGATAAGAGCAAGGTCCATGTCTGGCTCTGCGATGACAACAGAAGACCGGAGATGCGTAAGCTTGCCGAGGAGATGGGGATCGGATACTTCGACCGACCCGACAACAAGGGGGCAAAGGCCGGCAATCTGAACCATGCTCTGGGCCTTACAAGTGCTCCTTACGTGGTGACTTTCGATGCAGATATGATACCGAGGAGCAATTTCCTGACGAGTACCATACCGTATTTTGTGGATGCAAAGAAGAGATCGGAGAAGCTTCCTGAGGGGAAGAAGATCAGACTCGGACTCCTGCAGACACCTCAGTGCTTCTATACACCGGACGTGTTCCAGCATGCTCTGTATGCCGAAAAGAGCGCGCCCAACGAACAGGATTTCTTCTACCGTACCATAGAAGTGGCAAAGACTTCTTCAAACAGTGTCATATACGGCGGATCCAATACGATACTTGCAAGAGAAGCGCTGGATGCGATAGGGGGATTCTATACCGAATCCATCACAGAGGATTTCGCTACTGGTATGCTCATAGAGTCGGCAGGCTTTGTAAGCCTTGCGCTGCCTGAGCCTCTTGCGAGCGGTATGACGCCTCATACATATAAAGAGCATATCCAGCAGAGAAAGCGCTGGGGACGCGGAGTCATCAGTACAGCCAAGCAGCTGCATCTTTTATGGCGTCCGGGACTTTCCTTCATGCAGAAGCTCAGCTATATGAGCTCGGTCGTATACTGGTATTCACCGATCAAGAATCTGATCTATATCATTTCGCCGATGCTTTTTGCGACATTTACGATCCCGGTATTCAAGTGCGGATGGCTGGATCTTGTGATCTACTGGCTGCCGATGTTCATCCTGCAGGATATCTGTCTGAGGGTATTCAGTCATAATGCCGTATCCCTCAAGTGGAGCGGTATCTATGAGACCAGCGTGATGCCTCAGCTCATCATGCCGGTTATCAAGGAGTCCTTCGGTATAACGGCCAAAAAGTTCGAGGTGACGGATAAATCAAAGAAGAAAGGGCTTCGCAAGGTCGATACCCGTTCCATGATACCGTTTATCGTTCTTATTGTTTTGAGCGTGGCAGGTATCATACGCTCCATATACGTTTTCACCCAGATAAAGGCAATGGGTATCGTGGTGCTCCTGTTCTGGCTTATCAGAAATCTGTATTACCTTGTCATGTCGATATTCCTGATAGACGGAAGAGACAGTGAGAATGATTCTGTGGATGTTATAGATGCCGAGGCTGTAACGCTTAGCAGGAAGGGTGAAAAGGACGGCTTCATCTATGAAGGTATCACGACATACCTGAATGAACACAGCATGAAGATATACCTTGACGAGGATAACGGACTGAAGATCGGAGACGTGATGGATGTCTCGATATTAAGAGATGACGAACCTGTCAGGGCTGAGTGCGTTATTACGGGAAGGACATTCTCACGCCTCGGTGATTCGGGCGTATACAGCGTAGAGATCATAGACATATCGGAAGAGAACCAGAGAGAATATCTGCAGGTTCTGTATGACCGCATACCCACACTTCCGCAGTCCCTTGTGAAGGACCACGGTATAGTGCACAGTATGCTGAGGAATGTAGCAATACGTATCCTTAAATAGCTTGAGGGAAGGTCAAACGGTGACAAGATCCGCCACCGCTTTAGCATAATTCGGTGCTTTCTCCATCAGTAACCTCCTTATATTGAAACTGTGTTGATGGGGGTGTTGAGCATGGACAGGATGTCGTCATATTCAAACTGATCGCAGGCTTCCCTGAGCTTATCCCAGAGCTCCCTGTCTTTTGAGGGTATTCTGTATGACGACATTTCTTCAAATACTGCCGAAAGAGAATCATAGTCGAGATCCTCAGCTGCATTTCTGATCCGCTCATAGGCTTTTGCCATACGGTCTTCATCGGCTTCTTCCTTATCACCGTCTTCTTGCGTATCAAAGAGGGCAGCCAGAGGCTCTTTCAGCTTTATATAGCGGTCAAGGAAGCCGTCGTGGTATCTGTTGATATATTCACCGTCTTCCTTCTTTCCTGCGTCTTCAAGCTTCTGGGCTTCTTCACCGAGATCTGCGGCCCCTATGATCCGCAGGGAGCTTTTCAGTGAATGCACCAGAGTGGTATAGGATCTGAAGTCCGCCTCCTCACGGTAGCGGTCCAGCTCGCGGGATCTTTCATCTGTTGTTTCGTAGAAGACCTTTAAGAGTGAACGATATACATCAACGCACCCGCTCTTTTCGATGGCAGAAGCAACATCAAGTGAGTAGTCGCTGAGTACTTTAAGATCTTCGGGTACGCTTAAGGGCTGCAAAGGGATCGCTGCGCAGGAGCCTTCCGTGGGTTCTTTTATCTTGCTCTTTGGGAGATACTCCAGGAGCAGCCTTTCAAGCTCGTTGGTATTTATAGGCTTTGAGATATAGCTTTCAAAGCCGACATCGATATACTTCTCCCTGGCTCCGGATATAGCATTTGCCGTAAGGCAGATAGCGGGAGTATTAACGTTCGGCCCCGTCTCTTTCTGTCTTAATTCATGCAGGGTTTCTATGCCGTCTTTTCCCGGCATCATGTGGTCAAGGAAGATAAGGTCATATTTGTTCTCGCCCGCAAGCCTGAGACCTGTATCACCGTCGCAGGCTGTATCCACGTTTATCAGTGTCTGCTTGAGCAGGCTCCTGAAGACGAGCAGGTTCATCTGATTGTCATCCACCACGAGGATGCGGACATCCGGTGCAGTAAATTTTTCCTGATAGCGGCTGTGTCCGTCAAGGTGTGCCTGATAAGCGGTCTCATAATTTCCAAGCTCATCCCAGGACACTACTTTCTGCTTCAGTGAGAAGGAAAAAGTGGAGCCGACACCGTATACACTTTCTACTTCAAGCGTGGAGCCCATCAGTTTAAGCAGGCTTTTCGTGATGCTCATTCCGAGACCGGTGCCCTCTATATTGCGGTTTCTCTTTTCTTCTATACGTTCAAACTCGGAGAAGAGCTTCGGAAGATCCTCCTCTTTGATGCCGATACCGGTATCTTTCACTGCAACCTTGAGCAGTACGCTGTCCGGATCGTCTGCAATCTTCTCATATCCGATACTGAAGGTCACGCTTCCTTTCTCGGTATACTTCACGGCATTCGTGAGGATATTCGTGATGACCTGCTTTACCCTGACCTCATCACCGTTGAGGTGCTTCGGCATGCTCCGGTCGAAGTCAAGGTTGAGGAGCAGTCCCTTTGCATCTGCACGGGTCTGTATGATGTTTATCAGATCATTTATCACTGTGGCAAGATCGTAATCTGCCGGGATAATCTCGATCCTTCCGGCTTCTATCTTGGAGAAATCAAGGATATCGTTGATCAGTCCGAGCAGGATATTGCCGGCATTTCTGATATTCTCGGAATAAGTGAGGATGTTCTTGTCTTCAGCCTCTCTCAGTATCATCTCGTTCATGCCGAGTACGCCGTTGATCGGTGTGCGTATCTCGTGTGACATATTGGCAAGGAAATCGGACTTTGAACGGTTTGCTTCATCCGCAGCCTGTCTTGCGTTGTCAAGATCGGACATGGATTGCAGGAGATTCCTGTAGTCGGGAGTCTCCACTCCGATGTAGAAGATATACAGGCCGATCACTGCACCGAAATAGTTGTAAAGGATGCCGCTTCCTATACCGAAGGTGTTCACGAGCTCGAAGAGGACACTTCCTATGACCACTGTAAAGGCTGCCACCGAGGTGTAGCGGGCACGACGGCTGAGCTTCTTGCTGAAGGCGATGAAAAGAACCAGCGTATAGACGAGGAAATACAGTTCGTATACATATCCGAGCAGCACTCTGACCCATATGGGTACGGTATCGAGTATGGCATCCCCTTTGAAGCACAGGAGCTGTCTCAGATAAAAAATCAGAGTGAACAGCAGGGACGAAAAAACAAGAAAGGAATTGATGATATGAAATCTGTCCTTGAGAGCAAAATCATCAAAAAAGCCCTCCATGTATGAAGCCATGTAATATGTCAGAAGGATGTTTGCCACATATACGAGCAGCAGGAGAAGAAGCTGGATCCAATGAGGGGTAGGGAAGATACCTGCATCCCTGAAGATATTGTCGAGCATGCTCAGAAGGTTGCCGAGCACGATTATGACAGTCAGTGTACGGAAGGTCAGATTCCTGTGCACCTGTCCGGTGCCGAGAGCGCACACAAGAATAAAGAGCACAACGCTGAATACAAACGCTGCGAGGCTGAATGAGATATGGAGCATTGCTTCCAGACCTATTACCCTGATCATCTCGTTCCTCTCTTTTATACAGGACACATACCGTATTATTATACTAAATCAGGGTGGCTTTTGTACACAGTGGCAGACGGTCAAACGTCAGTCGTCGTAGTCATCGGGGAAATTGAGATCATCATCGTCGTAATCTTCATACTCATCATTATCGTCGTCTTCATCATAGGCATCATCATAGGCATCATCATAGTCGTCATCATAACGGTCATCATCCTCATCGAGGGAGGCGGCATCGTGCAGATCGCGGTCCGGTATGATGAGGTCGAGGATGTGTGTGTGATGCAGGACGAAGATAGCTGCAAGTACAAAAAGCTGTGTATAGAAGACTCCGACCACATAGTAGTTTCTCTCCAGCAGATAGCCGGCACTGAAACCAAAGTAACAGAGGGCACCCGTAAGTACAAGTCCGAGGATAAGAAGCAGGGAGTTTTTGAATGCTTTTTTTATTGCTTCGAGGAAATCCAGAAACGAAGCATCGAAATAGACAAAACGGCCTACCATGAGGCCGAGATAATACATCATGACCGGACTGTATTCGCTCTTGTCTCCGATCACATTAAGATAGGCCAGACATATGATGGCATAAAACATACCGAGCATCCTGATAGATGCCTTTTCTTCCTTGTCCAGCCTTTTCAGGGGTATCACAAGTTTGTCGAGGAGTGTATTCAGAACGCACGACAGGCAGATGAGAAGGAGCAGGACAAAGTCACGTCCGCCTTCCCAGACACCGATAAAGCCGCTGAATGCCTCGTATTCCGCACTCCCTTCCATGCCCTGCAGCGAGGTATATATGTGATTGATTATCACATAGGCGCAGGCAAAGGACATAACGGAGGTGGCGGAGATCATCATCTCGTAGAATCTCTGAATATGGTTCTTGGCACGGCTTCCGCCATGATACGGACCTGCCGCTGCTTTGCTTACGGCACCGATAAGAAAAACGCAGATCGCGACACCCAAAAAAGCGGCAGCCAGGAAGATAAGCTTCTGTTGCAGTGTAAACTCAGGGTTGAGATATGCTTCTACCGTCATCTTCTTACAGCTTCAGGTCTCCGTCTTTTGCCCAGCCGAGCTTCTTCACTCCCATATGGATGAGAGGACAGAGTACAGCCGGAAGCACGAAGCATATCAGTATGAGGCCGGTCCAGTCCATGGCAGTGATCGCTGTTTTGGTGCCGGCAGCGATATCATTTACCCAGCCGGTATACACACCGATCTGACCTACGAGGCCGCAGGTGCCCATACCGGATGATACGGGGGTACCGTTCATCTGCATCTTGAAAAGACATGTTGCGAGCGGACCCGTGATGGCAGAGGTGATGATCGGAGCTATCCATATCCTCGGGTTCTTTACTATATTGCCCATCTGGAGCATGGAAGTACCTATGCCCTGTGAGACAAGGCCTCCCCATTTGTTTTCCTTAAATGACATTACCGCAAAACCGACCATCTGTGCGGAGCATCCTGCAACGGCAGCACCTCCCGCGAGGCCTGTAAGGGAAAGGGCCGCGCAAATCGCAGCTGATGATATCGGAAGAGTCAGAGCCACGCCTACGATCACCGATACAAGTATACCCATGAGGAAGGGCTGCAGATCCGTAGCCCACATGATAAGCTTTCCTACCTGGCTCGCAGCCTTGCCGAGTGCCGGAGCCCACCATGCGGAGAGCGCTATGCCGACCCCTATGGTCACGAGGGGAGTGACAAGTATATCAATCTTGGTTTCCTTGGATACGGCCTTGCCTATCTCGGAAGCGATTATTGCTATGAAAAGAACGGCCAGCGGACCTCCCGCACCACCGAGTGCATTGGAAGCAAAGCCGACTGTCACCAGTGAAAACAGAACGAGCGGAGGGCACTTCAGAGCATATCCTATGGCTACGGCCATGGCAGGTCCGCTCATTGCAGAAGCAAGTCCGCCTACGGTATAGTCCACACCGCCTACAGTGGCTACGGTAGCCGTAAGGAATCCTATGTTGAACTGTGTCCCTATCGTATTGATTATAGTGCCTATGAGAAGCGAACAGAAGAGTCCCTGTGCCATTGCTCCCAGTGCATCTATCCCGTAGCGTTTCAGGGATATCTCTATATCTTTCTTTTTCATAAATGCAGAAATCTTTTCCTTCATCTTTGATACTCCTTGTCCGTGTTCGTTATACAAAAAACTATCTGATTATATGACAGGGAAATAAAACATGCAATCGCATGATTGACCAAATAGACATGAAAAACGACCGGATACGCAAAATCGCTTCCTCAGAAGATATGAGCCACGTATAATCAGACAAAGGGCGGGAAACAAGCCGCTGAATCATTAAAAGTACAGGAGGGGTAAAACAATGGCAGACAACAGGAATATGGCACTTAACGATGAGGCAATGTCAAATGCAACAGGCGGAACAGGTGAGGATGCTCCGGTCAATAAGTACAACGTTGGAGACAGGGTCATAGTAAGAGAATATGAAGATCATGAAAGTACTGTGATCGAAGTGAAAGGATACGGCTCAAACGGATGGAGATATCAGGTCAGATGTGTCAAAGAGGACGCAAACGGACACGAGGCAGCTGAATTTCCGGTAAACGAGGACGAGCTCAGCCCGGCATAAAGATCAGGTTAAAGACAGGAGGTAAATATGTGGTCAATATCTGATGTCAAGAAAAAGGGAAAAGAGGCATTTAAGAAAAACTACTGGAGATGCGTTCTTGCAGCGCTCATACTCACGCTGCTCACTGCGGGGTCTTCGCTGAGCGGATCTTCGGGGTCTACGGGATCGATGAAAGATGCTGCCGCTCAGATTGGATCTGAGGAGCTGGAGGCGTTTGTAGCCTTATTTGCGACATTCTTCTTTGTCTACGTTATCGTATGGAGCCTGCTTCGGGTCTTTCTTCTCAATATACTGGAGGTCGGCTGTCATACATTTCTGAAGAATAATATCAACGAGCCGGCTACACTTGAGGATTTCAAGGCAGGATTCGCAGATTACAAGAAGACCATGCTGACCATGCTCTTAAGGGACATATTCCTGGCACTCTGGTTCTGTCTTCTCGTTATCCCGGGCATCATAAAGAGCTACTCATACATGATGGTGCCGTATATCATGACGGATGAGCCCGGACTTAAGCCGAAGGAGGCCATCAAAAGATCGTGCGAGATGATGAAGGGACATAAGTGGAGGACATTCCTGCTGGATCTTTCATTCATCGGCTGGATCATACTTTCGATGCTCACATGCAATGTGGTAGGGGTGCTGTATACCGAGCCGTACAGAAGGTCTGCAAGGGCTGCACTTTACCATGAACTGAAGCGTACAGAAGCGTGAAATAGAACAAACAACATTTTTTCAAAGAGGAGGTATTGAAATGGAAGACAACAAGTATACGTTATTTATCAAGAAGTACAGGGATGAATTCAGCAAGAATGTCGCAATGAGCGATGATGATATGGCAAATGCCACCGGAGGAGTAGGGGGAGCCAACGAAGCCACCTGTCCCGAGTGCGGCAAGCCCATGAAGAAAAAAGACAATCCGTATGGAGATCCCTGGTGGGAGTGCCCTGCGTGTCATGTCAACCAGATGCTGTCCGATGCTGAATATATTGAGATGGTAAGGGCTATGGAAGCTGCAGGCATGGCTAATCAGATAGTATATCCGGTATGGTGGAAGCAGGTAAACAAGTAGGAGGGTACCGAATTGGCTGATGAGAAAAACGCTGCGCTCAGTGATGAGCTGATGGGTCAGGCAAGCGGTGGAAGCATGGACATAGATCCCTACGGATATGTCTGCGAAGGTACTGTGGTCAGAGGGCCAGGGAAATCAAACGACCGGCCGGTATACAACGTGGAAGGCGATAACGGCAAAGGATACTGGGCTTCATGGGGCTACAGATCGGTCCTGAAAGCAGGCGACAGGGTCCAGGTGATACATGATGATGACGGCAGCTATGTGCTCGAGCCTATACCTGACTGAAAAGAGAAGTAACGATGGAAAATGAGACCATCTTCAGAGATGAATCAATAGAACGCATATCCTCGCCTGACCAGCTGAACGACTATGTGAAGCTGTCGAATCCGGGGATATGGTTCATCCTGGCAGCGATCCTTGTCATCCTTTCCGGAGCATGCATCTTCGGCATCTTCGGGCATATAGATTCTTATGTGCCCGGGGTCGGCATAGCAAAGGATGGCAGGATGGTATGCCTGGTAAAAAAAGAATACGGAGACAGATTTACCAAAGGTATGAAGCTGGAGATCGACGGTGAAGAGTACAGCGCGACTCTGAGAGACTCGAAGCCTGTGACTGTCTGGGAGACCACCGATCCTTATGCCCTTTTCATAGGTGATATGCAGCCGGGTGAGTGGGTATATGAGATAGACGTGGACGGGACCTTCACGGACGGCTCATACGAGGCAAAGCTGATCACCGAGAGTATCAGTCCGCTTTCTTTCATATTCGGCAGACAATGAAAGAGACAAAACAGCCGTTAAGAAAAGGGGTGGCGAAGGTACCTTTCATAATGCAGATGGAAGCCCTCGAGTGCGGAGCGGCTTCTCTTGCCATGATCCTCGCGTACTTCAGTAAGTGGGTTCCGCTCGAGCAGGTGAGACGTGACTGCGGTGTGTCCAGAGACGGATCCAATGCCAAAAACATCCTGATAGCTGCGAGAAACTACGGGCTGCAGGCGAAAGGGTTTCGATACGAGCCCGAATATCTGAGGGATAACGGCACTTTTCCGTGCATAGCCCACTGGGAATTCAATCATTTCGTGGTAGTCAACGGATTCAAAAAGGACCGGATATTTCTGAACGATCCCGCAAAAGGCACATATTCCGTTACCATGAAAGAGTTCGATGAGAAATTCACGGGCATATGCATGATGTTCTCGCCGACAGAAGACTTCGTGCCGGACGGCAGACCGAAGTCCACGCTTGAATTCGCAAAAAAAAGACTCAAAGGCTGCGGGGCCGCCATAGCGTTCGTGACAGTGACAGGACTCATATCTTCGATGATAGGTGTCATCAATCCGGTCTTTTCGAGGATATTCATCGACAGACTGCTCACAGGCATGGATCCGGGATGGTATGTACCGTTCATCGTGACCATATCTGTATTTGCCGCCATACAGCTGGTGGCGGGACTCGTGCAGGCCGTTTATTCCAAACGTATAGACGGCAAGATGTCCACATACGGAAATACGGCATATATGTGGAAGGTGCTGAATCTCCCGATGGATTTCTTCTCACAGAGATACGCCGGGGATATCCTGTCGAGACGGGTGGGAAATGCCGGCATATCAAATTCACTGATCTATACATTCGCACCCCTGGCACTGGGTGCTTTCATGATGATATTCTATCTTGCCGTGATGCTGAAAAACAGCATCATACTGACAGTGATAGGCATATCATCCATAGTCGTGAACATGCTCATGTCCAGGCTCATATCCAAAAAAAGGATAAACATATCGCGCGTACAGATGCGCGATGCAGGCAAACTCTCCAGCTGTACCACTGCCGGCATAGAAATGATAGAGACGATAAAGGCAAGCGGTGCCGAGGAGGGGTACTTCCAGAAATGGGCAGGATACCAGTCGAGTGTTAATACGCAGAGGGTAAAGTTCACAAAGCTCAATCAGTATATCGGAAGCATACCGTCCATAGTGATGGTCACAACGAACACTCTGGTACAGATGACAGGCGTATATCTTATCTTCAACGGGAAGTTCACCATAGGTATGCTGACTGCGTTTCAGGGCTTTCTTGCTTCATTCACCGCACCGGCATCGAATTTCATATCCGCGGGACAGACGCTGCAGGAGCTGCGTACGGATATGGAAAGGATAGAGGATGTGATGGAGTATCCGTCCGATGTGCTGTCTGCGCCGTCAGAGTCCGACAGGGAAACAAACTACAGGAAACTGACCGGACAGGTGACTATGAGAGGAGTCACATTCGGCTACTCGAGACTGGCGGAACCGCTGATACAGGATTTCAATCTGTCGCTTGAGCCGGGTGACAGAGTGGCCTTTGTAGGTATGAGCGGATGCGGCAAGTCTACGCTTTCAAAGCTGCTGTCAGGACTGTATCAGCCCTGGAGCGGTGAGATACTTTTTGACGGCAGACCGATATCCGGGATAGACAGGAGTGTATTCACAGGGTCTCTTGCAGTGGTGGATCAGGATATCATCATGTTCGAGGACACGATATCCGCAAATATACGCATGTGGGATGATACGATAAAAGACTTCGAGGTCATCACGGCAGCACGTGATGCACAGATACACAGCGATATCATCCAGAGGGACGGAGGATATGACCACAAGATGACAGAGGGCGGCAACGACTTTTCGGGCGGTCAGCGTCAGAGGATGGAGATAGCAAGGGTGCTGGCACAGGACCCTACGATAGTCATACTGGATGAGGCGACTTCGGCATTGGATGCCAAGACGGAGTATGAGGTGGTCAATGCGATCAAGGACAGAGGGATAACATGCATAGTCATAGCGCACAGGCTGTCCACGATAAGGGACTGTGACGAGATAATAGTGCTGGATCACGGCAAAGTAGTCGAGAGAGGCCGGCATGAGGAACTGTATGCAAAAGGCGGGAAATATAAGGAGCTTGTGACTAGTGAATGACCGGAAGCTTCGAGACGATTGACAAGCCGAAGGCGAAGTCAGAGTCCGAAGCGAGGTCGTTCTGTGAGATTAGCGAGAACGAGCGAAGCGAAGATCGAGCTTAACGAGCAGAACTACATTGATTTCGAGACGATTGACAAGCCGAAGGCGAAGTCAGAGTCCGAAGCGAGGTCGTTCTGTGACACTTTGAACACTTGGCGAATGAAATGAGCCTAGTGTGAATGCGTGCAGAGCAGATTAGCGAGAACGAGCGAAGCGAAGATCGAGCTTAACGAGCAGAACTACATTGATTTCGAGACGATTGACGAGCCGAAGGCGAAGATCGAGCTTAACGAACAGAACAACCTTGTCACAGCGACGATGGAGATAAAGAGTGGGTTGGTTTGACGAGCAGATAAGACACAGAAAGAATAACGACAGGGATGCGTTTGACAGGACCATCATGCGTATAGCGGGTGCGGTCACCGGCAGGTGGGGCAGACCCGCTGCGAGTGATGCCGGTGAGATAGCACAGAGTGCTTTAGATGACATACTCAGGTATTACCATGTGACACCGACCGAGATACCGG
>JAEEGO010000086.1 GCA_016280355.1 Lachnospiraceae bacterium
AAGGATATTCAGGATATATAAATTCAGGAGCATGTACAGGGGTGCGGAGGAGTGTCGCGATGAGCTCGAAGCCGACAATGAGACGGACGGGATGATGTTTAAGATGGAGAATGATCCGAGGGTGCTCGGAAGCGGGCCTGACGGGAAGAAACACGGACTCGGATACTTCATACGCAGGCATTCGCTGGATGAGTTTCCACAGTTCTTCAATGTACTGAAGGGGGATATGTCACTTGTGGGAACGAGGCCTCCGACGGTCGATGAATGGAACAGATATGAGCTCAGACACAGGGCCCGTCTTGCCATAAAGCCCGGGATCACGGGGCTTTGGCAGACTGAGGGCAGAAGCGAGATAAGGGACTTCAACGAGGTCATGGCACTCGATATGAAGTATATCAATGAGTGGACCATAGCGGGGGATATAAGGCTGATATTGCGTACCGTGGCGGAGGTCTTTACGGGGCGCGGAGCAAAATGATATAATGTACTTTGTCTACGGACAGATATCGTAAGAGGATATAGGAGGCACGATATGGCGATATTTAAGGGCGCGGGAGTAGCTATAGTCACTCCGTTCAAAGCAGACGGAGAGGTAAATTACGAGGAGTTCGGACGTCAGATAGACTTCCAGATCAACAACGGTACGGATGCGATCATAGTATGCGGTACGACCGGTGAGGCATCCTGCCTTACGGAAGACGAGCATGTGAAGGTCATAGATTACTGCGTGAAGCACGTGAACCACAGGGTACCGGTCATAGCCGGTACGGGAAGCAACTGCACGGATACCGCCGTATATCTTTCTCAGGAGGCCGAGAAGCAGGGAGTGGACGGTCTTTTGGTTGTGACACCCTATTACAACAAGGCTACACAGAAGGGACTTATAGATCATTTCACCATCATAGCAAATTCTGTGCATATTCCGATCATTCTCTACAGCGTAAAGAGCAGGACGGGTGTGAACATCAGCCCTGAAACTGCAGCTGCACTCGTAAAGGATGTGCCGAATATCGTAGGAATAAAAGAAGCGTCGGGAGATATCGCTCAGGTCGCAAAGATCATGGCGCTCACTGACGGAAACATAGATATGTACTCGGGTAATGACAACGAGGTAGTGCCCGTGATGTCCCTCGGAGGACTGGGTGTCATCTCGGTGGCATCAAATATCGCTCCGAGCTACATGCACAATCTCTGCATGAACTACCTGAACGGGGATGTGAATGAGGCAAGACGTATGCAGATAAAGGTAATGGAGCTCGTCGATGCTCTCTTCTGCGAGGTCAATCCCATACCCGTGAAGCATGCGATGAACCTGATGGGAATGAACGCAGGACCCATGAGGAGACCGCTGTCTCCGATGGAGCCCGAAAATCTCGAAAGGTTAAAGAGGGCCATGAAGAACTTCGGGCTGATACAGTAATGGCAAAGATCATTGTAAGCGGCTGCAACGGCCATATGGGCCAGACTGTCACGCGTATAGCCTCTGAAAGAGACGATGCCACTATAGTCGCAGGAATAGATAAGTTCAAGGGTAAAGAAAACACTTATCCTGTTTTTGACGATATAGCAGATTGCGATATAAAAGCAGATGCAGTCATTGATTTCTCTGCTCCTTCCGCTCTGGAAGGACTGCTTGAGTACGGGAAGAAGACAGGCACTCCTCTGGTGCTCTGCTCTACAGGATATACGCCTGAGCAGATAGCTGCCATAGATGCGGCTTCGAAGGAAGTGGCTATACTCCGTTCGGCAAATATGTCGCTCGGAGTGAATGTGCTTGCAAAGCTTGTGATGCAGGCAGTGAAAGAACTCGCACCTGCAGGTTTTGATGTGGAGATAGTGGAGAAGCATCACAACCTCAAGAAGGACGCGCCGTCCGGTACGGCGCTTTATCTGGCTGATGCGGTAAATGAGGGCGCTGACGGTAGATACAAGTATGTATATGACAGATCCCAGAGGTCTGAGAAGAGGCCTCAGGATGAGATAGGCATCTCCGCCGTGCGCGGAGGGAACATACCTGGTGATCACGATGTGATATTCGCAGGTGAAGACGAGGTCGTCACCTTCTCCCACAGGGCCTACAGCAAGGCTGTATTTGCCAGGGGAGCGGTGCAGGCTGCAGTCTATATGTGCGGCAAGGGTCCGGGAATGTATACGATGCAGGACGTGATCTCCGGTGAGTGATGAGACTGCGGCCGTGCATAGACATACACAACGGTAAGGTAAAGCAGATAATAGGCGGAAGCCTGTCCGATGAGAAAGGTGAGGCTGCCGAGAACTATGTATCCGGAAAGGATGCGGCGTACTATGCAGGCATGTTCCGGGACATGGGGCTTAGCGGCGGACATGTGATAATACTTAACCCGTCATCATCGGAATACTATGAGCAATCGAGAGAGCAGGCGCTTGCCGCGCTCTCTGCTTATCCTCAGGGGATGATGGCCGGAGGCGGTATAGTGCCCGGCAATGCGAAGGAATATATCGATGCCGGTGCAAGCCATGTGATAGTGACATCCTATGTGTTCCGTGACGGGAAGATAGACTATGACAGACTGGCTGAAATGAGGGATGCAGTAGGACGAGAGCATCTGTGTCTGGATCTGTCGTGCAGGGTCAGAGACGGTGCGCGCTATGTTGTGACCGACAGATGGCAGAAGTATACCGACGAAAAGCTGGATGAGGATCTGCTTACTAAGCTCGCAGAGTATGCATCGGAATATCTGGTGCATGCCGTGGATGTGGAGGGCAGACAGCAGGGCATAGATGAAGAGATACTCCCTGTGCTTGCTTCGTCTCCGATACCCGTGACATATGCGGGCGGAGTCGGGAGTATTGAAGATATAGAGACTTTGAAGAAGCTGGGCGCATCACGAGTGGATGTTACAGTGGGCTCGGCATTGAAGATATACGGTGGTTCTATGGAAATGGAGGAGATACTTGCATGCATATCGTAATGGTAATAGACGATAACAAGACTGATCTTCTCATAGCGGAGAAAGCGCTTGAGGGAACATACAGAGTGCTGGTGGAGCAGGATGCCAAGCATGCGCTGGAGCATCTGAGATCCTCTGCGAAAAAGCCGTCGCTTATCATCCTCGATATCGAGATGAGAGGCATGAACGGATTTGAGTTTTACAGCAAGATGGCATCTGACGATACCATCAACCAGATCCCTGTGATCTTCGTGTCAGGTATATCGGACACATCCACAGAACTCGAGGCATATCAGCTCGGAGCGGTGGACTATATGGAAAAGCCGTTCGTGCCTGAGATACTGAAGAAGAAGGTGGGGCTCCACATAGGTATCGTGGATGATAAGGCGCGTATCCTGGAGCAGAATACGATACTGCAGGACTACAATCTGCAGCTGCAGGACTACAACGGAGAGCTGCAGACCAGAGCTTCAGAGGCTACAAAGAACCTTGCAAACCTGGAATACTTCATCATCGGAGTGCTTGAGGATCTGATCACGAAGAAGGACGGATTCACGGGAAGCCATTGCCGCAAGGTATCGAGATACATGGAAGTGCTGCTTAAGACGATGCTCAGGGACGGTACTGCGAGAGTGCCGATCAAGGATCTCGCTATCATCATCATGTCCAGTCAGCTCATAGATATGGGTAAGATAGGAGTGCCTGACCGTATAGTCCAGAAAGAGGGCAAGTACACTCCGGCAGAGTTCGATATCATGAAGAAGCATACCGTGTTTGCTGCGGAGTCTATAGAGAAGTTTACTTACCTCGTTCCGAATTCACCGTTCATCACATATGCTTATCAGATGGCGAGATCGCATCATGAGCAGTGGTGCGGCAAGGGATATCCGGATGGCTTAAGAGGTACCGACATACCACAGCTTGCACGTATAGTCTCTGTGTGTGACGTGTATGATGCATTGGTCTCCAAGCGTACATACAAAAAGGAGATGACCCACGAGCAGGCGTGTGCCGTGATCAATCAGGTGTCGGGCGTGCAGTTCGATCCGGCTGTGGTCAATTCTTTCAATAAGGTCTCGAATGAGTTTTACGAGATATCAAAGCAGGAGATGACGCAGCAGGAACTCTTCCGTCAGGAGATGGCGGGCATGAACGGAGCAAATGCCACAGGTGTTCCGGGAGTTGCCGGCGTCGGACCGATGGGAATGTAAACAGGAATAAAAATAGATGCAGGAAAAAGGGGGCTGTGCTTTGCACAACCCCCTTTAAGAATCCTCATCAATCTGCTTTTTCTCTTGGTATATCAGAAATGGCACATCGATTTGACTGCAACATGCCTAATTAAAGCTTCGTAACATTTGTAGCCTGAGGTCCTTTGGGTCCGTCTACGACATCGAACTCGACAGCCTGCCCCTCATCCAGAGATTTGAAACCCTCCATATTCAATCCGGAGTAGTGAACAAATACATCTTTACCGGTTTCGTCGCTGATGAATCCATAGCCCTTCTGGTTGTTGAACCACTTGACCGTTCCTTTCATTACTACTAACACCTCCACAAGTTAAGTTGTCGCCGTAGCGACGAAAAGATGATATCACAGATTTCGGGATTTGTAAAGGTTAGTCGTGCTTAATTAGCGAAACGAAGCCATTTTGAGGTGATTGATGACAGGGTGTGATTTTGATATAATACATCCCATGGCTAAACACAGAAATCACAGAAAAAAGAGACACCCGGCCTTCGGTCGCGGCAGCGTGACTGTCGTGATGGAGCCGGAAGAAAACATAGAAGAAACTGAATACGCTGAAGAGGTTGCGGAGACCGAAGAGACAGAGTCGGCAGAGGCTGTGGAAGAAGAGATCGAAGAAGAAGCAGCTACGGTAGAAGAGGCTGCTACGGTAGAAGAGGCGGTCGAAGAAGCTGTTACGGTAGAAGAGACGACAGAAAGCGCAGATGCGATAGAGCAGGCTGAAGAAGCTGCTGTAATCGAGGAGACAGTAGAAGAAGCTGCAGACGAGCCGATCGAGGAAGAAGTGATCGCAGAAGAAGTGATTGCGGAAGAGCCGATTGCTGACGAAACGGAGACGGCGGAAGAGGAACCGGAGCAGGCTGAGGCAGAGGAAGCTGTAGTCGAAGAGTCTGCCGAAGAAGAGGCGGTCGAGGAAGAAGTAATCACAGAAGAGCCGGCTGTCGAAGAGCCGGTTGAAACAGAGGCTG
>JAEEGO010000087.1 GCA_016280355.1 Lachnospiraceae bacterium
AAGGATGTCGTGATAGCAGCTTCATACTGGGGCAAGTTCAAGACGACATTCCAGATGGTGATGATCATAATGCTGCTCGCGGATATAAACGTGCCCGCCTGGAGCGTGGCGGCGACAGTGGTGACGTATATTGCGCTGATACTTACGGTGGTATCGCTTATTGATTATATAGTGAAGAATAAAGGAGTGATGCAGGATGAAGGCTGAGATAATCTGCGTAGGTACAGAGATACTGATGGGTAATATAGTGAACACGAATGCGGCCTACATTTCCAGGGGGCTGGCAGGACTGGGAGTGTCATGCTACTACCAGAGCGTGGTCGGCGATAATGACGGAAGACTGGCTGAGGTCTTTAATGAGGCGGCAAAGCGCGCGGATATAGTCATCCTTTCGGGAGGACTGGGCCCCACAGAGGATGATCTCACAAAAGAGACCGTGGCGAAGGCCATGGGCAGGCAGCTCATAGAAGACGAGAAAGCATGGAAGCAGATCAAAAAGTTCTTTGAAAAAAGAGATATAAAATATACAGACAATAACCGCAAGCAGGCTCTGGTGCCCGAGGGAGCCAGGGTGCTCTACAACAAGAACGGCACGGCACCGGGCATCATCGTGGAAGGGGAAGAAGTGACGGCCATACTGCTCCCCGGACCTCCCGGAGAGCTGATACCGATGTGGGATGATCAGGTAGTACCTTATATCAAAGAAAAGTCGGATGTTGTCTTTGTCTCAGAGATGGTAAAGCTTTGCGGAGTGGGAGAGAGCCTCGTGGAGACCGAGCTCAAGGATCTCATAGATGCGCAGAGCAATCCTACCATAGCCACATATGCGAAGGTGGGCGAAGTGGATATCAGGGTCACGGCATCGGGAACTGACGAGAAGGCAGCACACAAGCTCGTAAAGCCTGTGGTAAAGGAGATAAAGAAGAGATTCGGATCATATATCTTCACAACAGACGAGAATGTGACGCTGGAAGCAGCGGTCATGCAGCTTCTGGATGAGAACAAGCTGACCCTTGCCACGGCGGAGTCCCTTACAGGCGGTATGCTTACGAGCAGGCTGATCAACGTACCCGGGGCATCCGAGGTCATAAAGACCGGCTTTGTCACTTATTCAAATAAATCCAAGAGAAAGTATCTTGGCGTGAAGCGCTCCACTTTAGAGAAGCACGGTGCGGTATCCGAGCAGTGCGCAAAGGAGATGGTAAAGGGATGCCAGACAGCGACCAAGGCTGACGCTGCGATATCGCTGACAGGTATAGCAGGTCCCGACGGAGGGACGGATGAGAAGCCCGTAGGTCTTACTTATATCGGAGTGTCCGTACTGGGCAAGATAAAAGTGAAGAAGTTCGTCTTTTCCGGTGAACGTGAAAAGATAAGGGAGAGTGCCACTGCAACAGCTCTTACGATGCTGAGGCACAGCCTGCTCGAAAACCTTACGGAAAGGACATTCTCGGAGCAGTAATGCTTCGGGTTGCAAGATAAAAACTATTCTGTCTGTTTTTGAGTCCATAATGTGGTCTAATTAATACAAAATATGGTATTATATACGGTAAGACACACATATTAGATGAAGGCAGGCAGGAGTATCGCTTTGGCAGAGTATACAAGTGACCAGTTATTCGAGATAGAAGAGGGAAAGAAAGCCTCTCTCGACACATCTATATATGAGAAACCCGAGTTCCTTGCTATCCAGATGAGGCAGATCCGTTTTGCGCTCATGGCCGGCATAGACGTGGCGCCTTACGTCCGGCCCGAGTACGACTGGATGCAGATGGAGGAGATCTTCGAGGGTATAGAGCAGAAGGTAGATGTCAGCATCTATGCGGATCCTGCTCTCCCTTATGAGAAGATGCACCAGATACGCAAGGGTCTCGTAAAAGGAATAGACATCTCGGCGGATTCAAAGTACAGCGCAGGCGTGCTGAAGCAGATCCGCAAATCCAAAGAAGAAAATCTCGATATCTACAAATACGTGGAGCAGCGCTACGATCCGGAGCAGCTCTATCAGATAAGGCTTGCATTACGTGCAGGTCTTGAACTTGACCCTTACATCGAAAATGACTTCAGGGGAGCATCCATAGCGGAGATCAGGATAGGCCTGGAAGAGGACGTGGATGTCACCACATACGCGGACATCAAGTTTGGATGGAGACAGATGAGGGAGATCCGCTTCGGTCTTGAGAAGCGACTGGATATATCCAAATACGCAAATCCGTACTATGACTGGGAGCAGATGAGGGAGATCCGCCTCGGACTCGAAGAAGGTCTGGATGTCACTCCTTATGCCACTCTGATGTATACCAGCAGCGAGATGCGCAAACGTCGTATCAAGCTGCAGGAGGTATCAAAGGAGGTATCCTTCTCAGAGGGTGACTACGAGATCAATGTTGCCAGCGGAGGCATACAGGCATTTATCAGGGTCAAGATAAAAGAGGGCAGGATAAACAGGGATTCTCTGATCGAGACCCTGAAGGCACATGATATCACCCACGGATATCAGGAAGAGAATATAGATAAGATCTGCAACGGCGAGTATGATGACAAGCCTATCCTTATCGCACAGGGAAGCCTGCCCAAGAAGGGCGATGATGGTCATTATGAGTATTTCTTTGATACAACCTCCGGTAAAGGACCCAAGATACTCGAAGACGGCTCGGTAGACTACCAGTACGTGAACTGGGGTACCGTCGTTAAGGAGGGAGATGTACTCGCGGTATATCACGATGCGGAAGAGGGCGAGGACGGATATGCGGTAAACGGCGGTGCGCTTAAAGGCAAGAAGGGTATAGAGCAGGGACTTTTGAAGGGATCGGGCTTCATCCTGTCTGAGGATAAGCATACCTATACATCCGCAATGAACGGCATGGTAAGTCTTCGCGGAGGCATACTGCAGGTCATCAAGCATCTGGAAGTAAGCGAGGTCAGTCTGGTCACCGGCAGTGTGGACTTCGACGGAACGGTGCATGTGAAGGGTGATGTGGAAAACGGCGCCGTGATCAAGGCTACCGATGACATCATCATAGACGGCAATGTAGGCGGAGCGGAGATCACATCCACGGAAGGAAAGGTGATACTGAATAAGGGCATGAACGCCGGAAGACGCGGCAAGGTGACTGCAAAGGGCGGCGTAGTAAGCAAGTTCCTGGAGGGCGTGATCTGTGTCTGCGAAGGCGATATAGAAGTCACCACCAGTATCAACAGCCTGCTGAGGACGAAGGGACGTATCATATCCGACAAGGTGATAATAGGAGGCAAGGCTTTCGCATCTCACGGCTTCAAGGTGACTCATCTTGGCAATGAAGCGGGTACGGCTACGCTGGTACAGATAGGTATAGATCAGGAGATCATCGACAAGGTACAGGCTCTGCAGGATAAGCAGAAGGAAAACCAGAAGCAGCTCATGATGTTGGAAAACTCCATGAAGGAGCTTAAGCTCAAATATCCTCCCGAGGTCAGGAACGAGATGCCTCTTTTCAAGAAAATAGACAATGCGATGTTTACGATCAACCAGCAGCAGCTGGAGCTCGTGAGACAGCGTGAGGAGTATGACAGGGAGATAATGTACAGCAGAGAGTGCCCGATACGTATAGAGGGTCAGGCTTTTGAAGGAGTTGTCTGCATACTGCACAAGGCGAGATGGGAAGCAAAGGGAGAGAGGTATCTGGAGCTGAAGGGCGACGGTGCCATGGTCATAGTAAAGAATATCTGATAGATGTTACAGAGGTGAAAAGACATGAGGGATACGGTTCTCATAGTAGACGACCAGTCAATGAACAGACAGATACTGTCGGACATATTGAAAAACGATTACAAAATACTGGATGCCGCGGACGGTGCAGAGGCGCTTGATCTGTTGTCTGCAAAAGAGCCGGAGATAGCCGTGATGCTCCTGGATATCGTGATGCCAAAGATGGGAGGAGTCGAAGTCCTGAAGAGGATGGATCAGGACAAGATGAATGACAACTTCCCCATAATAGTCTGCTCCGGAGAGGGATCTATGGATGTGCTTGAACAGTGCTTTGAATACGGCATATCCGACTTTATCAGAAAGCCTTTTGACAACGAGATGATCCTGCACAGGGTCAAGAAGCTGGATGCTCTCTATAAGACGCGCAGTGAGACGGCTGACAAGCTCAAGAGGGCTGTCGCTGTCATGAAGAATCAGAACACCATACTTGAGAAGCAGGCTGAAAAGCAGAAGAAGGACAACAACAATATCATAGATGCCCTCGGTACCATAGTGGAGTACCGTAATACCGAGAATCACAACCATATCAAGCGTGTGAAGGCATTTACGAAGTCGCTTGCGATACATCTTAAGGATGAATTTCCGGAGTATAAGCTGAACGATAAAAAGATAGAGATGATCACTACGGCATCTGCACTGCATGATATCGGCAAGATCATGATACCGGATGAGATACTTTTCAAGCCCGGTAAGTATACGTCTGAAGAGTTCGACTATATGAAGTCCCATACGATAAGGGGATATGACATAATAGTGCAGGTAGCCGACAACTGGGACAAGGAGCTGATGGAGTACTGCAAGCAGATAGCGAGATCGCATCATGAGAAGTTTGACGGCAGGGGATATCCAGAGAATCTCAAGGGCGATGAAATACCCATAGCAGCGCAGATCGTCTCGATAACGGACTGTTTCGAGGCTCTGATCAGTGAGAGTCTGTACAAGAAGGCATACTCTTTCGATGTTGCTTTCCAGATGATACTCAACGGTGACTGCGGAGCGTTCAATCCGAAGCTTATGGAGGCTTTCAGGAATGCGAGGGAGGATTTCAGCAAAATAGCCAATGAGGATGCTTCGGATACGGATCCGAAGGATGTGATCGAAGAGACGAACGTGGATGTCTGATGGTTGTGTTTTTTTCGCATAAGTGATAAAGTCAGAGGTGCATCGGTCTGATGCACCTTTTTTCATTCCGGATTTCCCGGAAGTTCCCAAAGAAAGAATATGATTCGGGAGGTGAACAGGTATGTGATTTTATATGTTGACAGCATGGATGTTTTAGGATAGTATAATGAAATACGAACAGTTGTTCGAGAAATGGAGTATATATCATGGATAATTCAGAAAGAGTAAAAGCATTAGACGTAGCCATATCACAGATAGAGAAGCAGTTCGGAAAGGGCTCGGTGATGAAGCTCGGTGAGAGCGTAGCCGACATGAGCGTGGCTTCCATACCGACAGGTTCGCTGTCGCTGGATCTGGCACTGGGGATAGGCGGTATACCTAAAGGAAGGATAGTAGAGATATACGGCTCGGAGTCATCAGGTAAGACCACGCTGACTCTCCACATGATAGCCGAGGCCCAGAAGATGGGAGGCATAGCCGGTTTCATAGATGCCGAGCACGCACTTGATCCCGAGTATGCAAAGAGCATAGGCGTGGATATAGACAATCTGTATATATCGCAGCCCGACTCCGGAGAGCAGGCACTCGAGATATGCGAGACCATGGTGAGATCAGGAGCTATGGATCTTGTGGTGGTAGACTCTGTGGCTGCCCTGGTTCCCAAGGATGAGATAGAGGGCAACATGGGTGATTCGCATATGGGACTGCAGGCACGCCTCATGTCACAGGCACTCAGGAAGCTGACAGGTATCATCAACAAGACCAACTGTACGGTAGTATTCATCAACCAGCTCCGTGAGAAGATCGGGGTGATGTTCGGTAACCCGGAGACCACTACCGGAGGTAATGCTTTGAAGTTCTACGCATCCGTCAGACTGGATGTGAGACGTATCGACAAGATACAGGCAGCAGGCCAGATCATAGGTAACCGTACCAGGGTCAAGGTAGTGAAGAACAAGGTGGCACCTCCTTTCAAGACCGCAGAGTTTGATATCATGTTCGGACAGGGTATATCCACTACGGGAGATATACTGGATCTCGCAGCAAACCTCGATATCATCAACAAGAGCGGTGCATGGTATGCTTATAACGGCGAGAAGATAGGACAGGGCAGAGAGAACGCCAAGCTCTATCTTGAGCAGAATCCCGACGTATGTGCTGAAGTAGACAGGCAGATACGCACACACTACGGCCTGCTCGAGGACGAGAGGGCCGCAGCTGATGAGGCTGCAGCGGCTCCTTCGAAGAGATCAAAGAAAGCTGATGCCGTGGCAGAGGATGGAGATATATAAGATAGAAGAGTATAAAAAAAGCAGAAGGCTGGTGTATCTTGACGAAGGTGCAGCGGCCTTCTGTCTCTATGCCAGGGAAGTAAAGAAATATGAGCTTGCCGAGGGACGCGAGATTTCAGGTGAAGTATACAGTGAGATCATTGAACTGCTTTCAAAGAGAGCAAGAGAAAGATGTCTTTATCTTCTGGAGAGCATGGCGCGTACCGAAAAGCAGATAAGAGACAAGCTGAAGGAGGGGTATTATCCGGAAGAAGCCATAGACTATGCCGTGTCTTATTGCAAAGAGAAGCATTATATAGACGATACGGACTATGCTGAGCGATATATATCATCGAAGGCCGGAAGCATGTCAAAGAGGATGATAGAGCAGAAGCTGTATCAAAGAGGCATCGGCAAGGAGGTCATGGAGCTTGCGTTCAGTGAGGCAGATATTGATGAGACAGCGGCCTTACGTGATCTTGTTCAGAGAAAATACGGTGACACGTCAGATCTTTCATACGATGAAAAACAGAAGCTTATAAAGAAGCTTCTGTCCAAAGGTTTTTCTTATGATTCAATAAAACAGGTCATCTGATGGATGATCAGAATTCCAGCATAGACCCGCATTTCGGGCATTCGTAGTAGTTTTCGTTATATACGAGCATACCTTCATTGCAAAGAGGGCATCTCATGCCTTCGGAAATGATCATACCGCTTTCTTCGGGCATGACTATGGCGGTTGCCGATACAAGCTCGGATTCCATACGCTTTTTTTCTTCATCAGACAGGCTGGGCTGAGGAGTACGAGCAAGCCAGTACAGCTGCCTTGTTTTGATATAGTCATTTATTGACGGCGTGACACTCACGAGCTCGCAGCCGCATCTTACTATCCTGTCATTCACCTTTGTGGTGTGCAGACACTCGGCTATGATGGTGAATTCCTTATTCAGCATGCCGTCCCTGAAGTGCGTGAATATGGTCCTGTGAGCCAGATCCTTCTCGGCAAGTCTGGCGTCTATCTCTATTCCTATCCCTGTAACGGAAATATCATTTACGATGCAGGGATATTTACCGTCGATCAGACTGATATTGCAGTCCGAGCGGGCACCTACACCTATACGTATGGCGCGTCTGCGGTTAAGCGGAGAACTTGCCTTCTCGCAACGTATCTCAAAGTGCTCACCCGCACCGATTATGTACCTTAAAACGGCCTGATTCCATATATGTGTGCGGCCTGTCTCGGTACTGAGGTAGGTGATCTCGAGATTCTTGCAAAGACCGTTCAGGTAGCGGAGGTCATCTTCCATCTTGATCGTTGTGGTATGGAGCGTTGTAAGAGGCGGCTTGCCGTACCCTATGACAGATGTGGAAACCGTATAGTGATTACCTGTCAGATCGAATGACAGAAGGATCTTTTCATTTTTGGGGATCTCGCCTATATACATAATCCTACTCCCGGCGCTGCGGCATTCTGAGACTGATTGAATGTTTTCCCAATTTCATTGTACACAATTTTCGTTACCTTGGCACGCTATATTTTCTGCTCTGATGACGGTAACAATAGCATTGATTTGCGCGTGTTATGCATGTATAATCTAATTTGTGTCAATATGGCATTTGGAGAGGGTTAGTTGGAGAAAATATTACTGGTCGATGACGATGAGATGAGCCTCATGGTCACGGAGATGGTCCTCACCGAGATGAAGTATGAGGTGAAGTCCGTGATGTGCGGCAAAGACTGCATCGAATCACTGAAAAGCGACAATTACGATCTGCTGCTCCTTGACGTAGAACTGGGGGATACGAACGGCATCAGACTTTTGGAGCAGATCAGAGAGGATCCTGATATCAAAGATACCAGGACAGTTTTTCTTACGGTCTCATCACAAAGAGAAGACCTGTCTGAAGCAGTGCGCCTCGGTGCACTTGACTTTATCAGAAAGCCGGCATTGCCGGAGCAGCTGCTGCGTTCCGTACGGGATGCGCTTTCCATCAGTGAAAAAGAAACGATACTTGCCGTGGATGACGAGCCGATGAACCTCATGGCTACGGAAGAGATCTTCGGTATACGCTACAATGTAAGGACTGCCGGATCAGGCGAGGAGGCATTGGAGGAGATAGAAAGGGAAAGGCCTGATCTGGTCCTTCTTGATCTGCATATGCCGGGGATGGACGGACTCGAAGTGATGTCGCATATCCGCGATATCGAAGGCGGTGAGAATCTGCCGGTGATCTTCCTTACCGCAGATGACGATGCGGATACAGAGGCTGAGATATTCAAGGCAGGAGCCATGGACTTTATCAGAAAGCCTTTCGTAATGCAGGTCGCACTGCAGAGGATACGTCATGTACTGCAGCTAAAGCATCTGCAGGACTCCATGCAGGAGGAAGTGGATCGTAAGACCGAAGCCATCACCGAAAACAACAGGAAGATACGCAATCTGTCCAGGCAGGTCATCATGGCGCTGGCAGGTACGATAGATGCGAAGGACACATATACAAACGGGCACTCTAACCGTGTGGCGGAGTATGCACATGAGATAGCAGTCCGTATGGGCAAGTCAGAGCAGGAGAAGCTGGAGATCTACAGCGTAGCACTGCTTCATGATGTGGGTAAGATAGGCATACCGCTAAGCATCATTAATAAACCCGGCAAACTTACGGATGAAGAATTCGAGGAGATAAAGAGCCATACGGTGAGAGGATACGACATATTAAAGACGATATCCGAGATGCCGGAGCTTTCAACGGGAGCCAGATGGCATCATGAAAGATATGACGGGAAGGGTTACCCGGACAGGAAATCCGGCGAAGATATACCGGAGGTGGCACGTATCATATGCGTGGCCGACTGTTACGATGCCATGTCTTCGGACAGAAGCTACCGCAAGGCTCTGCCGCAGGACGTGGTGCGGAGTGAGATAGAAAACAACAAGGGGACACAGTTTGATCCCAAGATCGCAGATATAATGCTCCAGATGATAGACGAGGACAAGGACTATCAGATGAGAGGCGATACAGATGGAAGATAAACCGAGCTTTTTTTACGAAAATGAGTTGAGGGTACTGCACAGTATCACACGAGTGATGCGATGGATGTGGTTTTGTTTCCCTATCATCTATCTTGGTAATATCCTGAAGCTCTTTCAGATAGAATATTCATCACTTAATGATCTGGCACTGACCTGCCTGATACTGCTGTGGCTTCCGACTCTGGTGGAAATGCTTGGGGTATCACCTCGCATCAGACGATATGTCTGTGTCGTCGGTATGGGTATAGTGGTAGCACTGATAGGTACCAACGAGAACATCGGAATATACATGACCTATGCACTTGCAATGGTCATGAGTCTGCTTTTCTTTGATATGGCTTTCACACTGAGAGTATCCATAATCAGCTATCTTCTCATAGTAGGCTCCCTGTATCTTCGTGCACCGGGTGCCAATCACGGAGAGTTTGAAACCCCGATGAAATGGTGGATATCACGTTCTGCAGGCTTTCTTATTGAGGCGGTGATCATGACTGCCATATGTACGGTCGTGGCAAAGTTCTCGCACAGACTGCTGGAGAACCTCGAGGCTGCAAGAAAAGAGGCTGTAGTCGCTGAGAAAAAAGCCATGATGACCGTTGAGATGCAGAAGGAGAGAGACGAGGCCGAGGAGGGGCGGCTTGCTGCAGAGAAGGCAAATAAAGACATGGCGGAGTTTATCGTCAATATTTCACGCGAGATAAAGACTCCGATGAATAC
>JAEEGO010000088.1 GCA_016280355.1 Lachnospiraceae bacterium
GCAAAGGAACTGGATTATCCCATAGTAGTCCATTCGCGGGATGCGGCAGAGGACACCATGAGAATTCTTGCCCGGTTTTATGAGAAGGACAGTCAGGGGATAAACGGGGTAGTACACTGTTATTCATATGCTCTTCCTGATGCAAGACAGTATGTGAACAGAGGTTTTATGATAGGGGTCGGCGGAGTAGTAACGTTCAAGAACAGCCGGAAACTGAAAGAAGTAGTCAGTGAAATACCGTTGTCTTCGATCGTTCTTGAAACGGACGCACCATATCTTGCGCCTGTACCGTTCCGTGGAGAAAGGAACGATTCCACAAGACTGACATATGTAGTCGAAGCCATATCCGAGATAAAGCACATATCCCCCGAACAGGTAGAAGATATCACGTATGAAAACGCCCTGAGGTTGTACGGACTGTCATGAGTATAGCCGGTGATACACACTCCATATTAAAAAAGCACGGATTCTCAGCCAGCAAGCGGTTTGGTCAGAATTTCCTGAAAGATCGTTCGGTACTGGAGGACATAGTACGGGCATCCGGCATCTCGCGGGAAGACACTGTCGTGGAAATAGGACCGGGTCTGGGAACCCTGACTGAATACCTGGCAGCGGCAGCGGGATGGGTATATGCAATTGAGGTAGATAAAAAACTCATACCCATACTGCAGGAAAACCTGTCGGAGCTGGATAATGTGCAAATCATAAATGCCGATATATTGAAGACGGATCTGAACCGTATCACAGAGGGAAAACCTTTTAGAGTGGTAGCAAATCTTCCTTACTATATCACGACCCCCATCATCATGAACCTGCTGGAATCTGATATAAACTGCCGTTCCATAACCGTTATGGTACAAAAAGAAGTCGGTGACAGGATGACGGCGAAACCCCGTACAAAGGAATACGGTGCATTAACCCTTGCCGTAGGCTACCATGCAAAGACGACCATAGTTCGTAAAGTCCCGGCCGGATGCTTTGTGCCGGCACCGAATGTCGATTCTGTAGTGGTCCATATGGAAATATATGATGAAAAACCGGTCCGGGTGAAAGACGAGAAACTATTGTTTGAGCTGATCCGGGGAGCCTTTAACCAAAGACGAAAAACTCTGGTAAATGCCCTGGCGGGATATGCAGGGTTGGCATTGTCTAAGGAAAGGATACTTGCTGCCCTGGAAGAAATAGGAGAGAAAGCCACTGTAAGAGGAGAGGAGCTGTCATTGCAGAGATTTGCCGAGCTGGCGGATATACTGCAGTCATGAACTGATTGCCATACAAGATATAGTAATAATCAGCAAAGTGTGGTACAATATAGCGATTGTCATGATGTAGTATCATTTCCGGAGGCAGTTGCTTTGGATAAGTATGAAAAAAAGGTTCGGATAAATCAGATAGTATCCTGCATCAGAAAGGGTGAGTATAAGGAAGCTCAGGATGTAGCGGATACCATTGACTGGAGACAGGAAAAAAGCATCAGAACCCTTCGCATGGTGAGCGAAGTCTATAAAATAAACCGTCGTTACGAGGATGCGCTGACGGTTTTGAATCTTGCGTATGAAAGAGATCCCGAGAATCCCATAAAGAAAAAAATAGTATACGATCTCTGCGAACTGGCAATAAAAATGAACCAGTTTGGATTTGCAGTCAGATATATGAAGGAATTCTCGAAGCTTGCACCCAGAGATCCCGGCAGATTCATACTGCAGTACAGACTGCTGAGGGCAACAGATGCGGATTACAACGAGAGGATAGAGCTCCTCGAAGAGTTCAAGCGCAATCATTACGGAGATCTTGATGCAAAATGGGCATTCGAACTTGCAAATCTTTATCATCTGACGAATCAGTCCGATAAATGCGTGAAATGCTGTGATGAGATAGCGGTGTGGTTTGTTACAGGACCGTATGTGATAAAAGCCCTGAAACTGAAGAAAGAACATCAGCCTCTTTCATATGAAGAAGAACAGAAGATAATATCCGCTGAAGAAGGAGCGGCACAGGACGAAGTGATCTATCAGAAGAAACACAGGGCAGATACGGCACCTGTCTATGTAGATACCACTCCTGTCATCGGAGACGGATACAGCACTTCGGATGTAGAGGACAGGATAAGTCCGTCGGCAAGGGAGGCAGAAGCCGCAGCAATGGCAGAGAAGCTGCCCGAACAGACAGGACCCGGGGTACAGGCCGCAGAAGCGGACTTGCACGAAGGCTTCAATATAGAAGTCAAGAAGGTGGATCCTTCGACTGAACCCACCATCCGTATGGCAACCAAAATGACCGGACCATCCATCCTTGCGCGAGAGACGACCGTGATCCCTGATGTGAGCGCCCATCTGGGTGAGGTCCATCATACAGGAACGGAGCCGACAGAGATCAAGACAGAGAAACAGGTCGAGATAAGACCGGAACCTGTACCCGAACCGACTGAACCCGTTCCGCAGGAACAGACGGCTCCCGAGCAGATGCCGGTGGCGGAACAGGCTCCGATAAAGGACAGCTCCGTATCCGTAGGAGGCGTCACTGCTGCAATACAGGCAGGACCGGAAATATCCGTAAATGTGGATAAGTTCAGCACCATGAACCTGCAGGCAGAGCTACGGGAGAACATGGAAAAACTCCAGCAGGAAACGGGAGAGCCTTTAAGGGAGAAGGAAGAAAAGCTGCCCGAAAGAAGTGCCGAGCCCGATAAAGAACTGACAGAGCTTAAACCATCCAACGTTTCGGACAAGAGCGCAGGCGTATCGAACAAGGACTCCAGCGTATCGGACAAGATTTCTACCGTGCCGGTGCCGGATCAGTTCAGAAACATGATCTCCCAGGAATACGACGGACAGATGTCTTTGAATGTTCCGGAGGAAGAGGAGCCGGTAGATGACAAACAGATCACCGGACAGATGGATATAGAGAGCATTCTGGCAGAGTGGGACAAGCTTCAGGATGAAGCAAGAGAAAAACGGATACGTAATGCCAAGAGAAAATCTCTTGAACAGACCAATGATATAGCAAAAGGACTCGTGGATGTCATGCCCGGTTATCAGCTTCCGACAGTAGAAGAGCCACAGCCTGAGCCGGTGAAAGAAGAGACAAAGCCGGATCTTTCAAAGTTCGCAAAGGAACCTGAATCGACTACGCCCACGTTTACCGCGCCGCTGGTAATACCGGATGAAGAGGAAGAGCTGCCGGAAATAGAAGAAGTAACAGTGGAAGAGCCACAGCCCGAGCCGGTCCGTGAGGCAGACAGAGAGCCGGA
>JAEEGO010000089.1 GCA_016280355.1 Lachnospiraceae bacterium
CGCGTTTTCACCGTGCTTGCGGTAGTAATGCTTATCCATGAGATGCTGAGGCGTAGGCTCCACCTTCGGATTGATGGATTCGGTCTGCTTTGCCATCTGTGCCACGACCTCAAGCACTACTGCACAGTGCACTGCATCCTCTGCATCCTTACCCCATGTGAACGGACCGTGGTTCTTGCAGAGCACAGCCTGCACTGCATTATGATCCTTATCCTCGAAGTAGTCAGCTATCAGTATGCCTGTGTTTTTCTCGTAGCCTTCATCCATCTCTTCTTTGGTGAGCACCCTCAGGCAGGGTACACTGCCGTAGAAGTAATCCGCATGTGTGGTCCCGTAGCAGGGAACGGAGCGGCCGGCCTGTGCCCAGCTTGTTGCCCACGGGCTGTGGGTATGCACGACTCCGCCTATATCATCAAATCTGCTGTAAAGCACAGCGTGCGTTGCAGTATCCGATGAAGGATTGAGTTTGCCTTCTACCTTATTCCCGTCGAAGTCAACTACTACCATATCATCGGGTGTCAGATCCTCATAAGGTACGCCTGACGGCTTGATCACAAAAAGCTTCTTCTCGCGATCCACTCCACTGACATTTCCCCACGTGAAGGTAACCAGGTTGTACTTGGGCAGAAGCATGTTTGCTTCATATACTTCTTTTTTCAGTTCCTCAAGCATCGATCTTCCTCCTGCTGTCCATTAAAATGTACTGAATCTGTACTCGGTCTTTGTGTCATATTTCTGGCCGGCGTCAAATATCGGCTTCTCAAAGCCGGGCTGATTGACCGCATCCGGAGCGTACTGTGTCTCAAGGCAGAGTGCCTGACGCTTGTCATACTTTACTCCGCCCTTACCTGTCTGAGGCGAGATGCAGTTGCCTGCGTAGAACTGTATGCAGGGAAGGTCGGTATATACTTCCATCTTTCTTCCGGATCTTGCACACTTCAGCTCTGCAGCCTTTGCATAGGTGCCAGTGAGATTGTCCAATACGAAGTTGTGATCATATCCCTGGACCAGTGTCAGCTGCTCTTCTTTATCATCTATGTTTTTGCCTACTTCTCTGTAATCGGTGAAATCAAATACCGTGCCTGCCACCTTGGTGATCTCTCCTGTAGGTATTGCTCCGGCAACTACAGGTGTGTACTGATGTGAATAAAGCTTGAGCTCATGATCATGGATGGATGTTGTCAGATCTCCGCTCAGGTTGAAGTATGAATGATTGGTACAGTTGATCAGTGTCTTCTTATCGGAAGTACCTTCATAGTGAATGATAAGTCCGTTCTCATCGGTAAGTGTGTATGTGACTTTCATATCAAGCTTGCCGGGGAATCCGCCGTCTCCGTCAGGACTTGTGAAGCTGAACTCCACGCTGTTGCCTTCCTGTTTGCTGTCCCAGTGCATTTTGTGGAAGCCCGTGTCAGCGTCTGTGTGGAGATTGTTCTTTCCGTCATTCACGGGAAGCTTGTATTCCTTACCGTCGAGTGTGAACTTTGCATCATTTATACGGTTGGCCATTCTTCCTATGCATGCTCCGAAGAAGCAGCCATTGTCTTTATAGTCCTCGGGAGAATCAAATCCCATGACCACATCCTGAAGGTTACCATCCCTGTCGGGAACCCATATCTCCATGACATTGGCTCCGAAATCGGTAACCTTTACCTTCATTCCATTTTTGTTTGTGAGTTCGAATACTTTGTACTCCATTGAAACACCTCCTAAAAAATTATAATTCCACTCTTCCGTCAAGAGCACGCAACAGTGTTATCTCATCTATGTTCTCAAGATCTCCTCCTACCGGCACTCCGCTGGCTATACGCGTCACCTTGATGCCGGTGGGCCTGATAAGTTTGCTGATATACATGGCGGTCGTCTCTCCTTCCAGTGAGGAGTTTGTCGCTATGATCACTTCCGAGATATCTCCCTCAAGCCTTGCTATCAGTTCCTTGAGTCTGATATCGTTCGGTCCGATACCAAGCATCGGTGAGATGGCTCCCTGCAGCACGTGATAGACTCCGGTGTACTTTCCGGTCTTCTCATATGCCTGCATGTCCCGTGTATCCTCGACCACCATTATCGTCCTGTGATCCCTGTTATCATCGCTGCATACCGGACACAGCTCCGTATCGGTCAGGGTATAGCATTCACGACAATGATGTACATTTTCTCTGGCATCTGTTATTGCTTCAGTCAGGCGTCTGACCCTTTCCTCCGGCTGTCGTATCAGATAGTCCGCCAGTCTTCCCGCTGATTTTTCTCCTATGCCGGGAAGGGAGGCGAGCTCATCCACGAGCCGGTTCATCTTGCCGGAGTATAGTTTCATGTTATTACATCAGACCGCCGAGTCCGCCTGTCAGGCTGCCCATGGCGGCTGCAGATGCGTCGTCTGCCTGCTTCATAGCTTCGTTTACCGCTGCCATTATCATATCCTGCAGCATCTCAACATCTTCGGGGTCGCAGGCATCAGGTGATATCTTCACATTCGTAAGTTCTTTCTTACCCGATACGGTGACCTCCACCGCTCCGCCTCCTGCAGATGCCGTATACTCTTTAGACTCAAGCTCTTCCTGTTTCTCGGCCATCTGTCTCTGCATACGCTGCGCCTGCTTCATCAGGTTGTTCATGTTCCCCGGCATACCGCCTCCGGGAAAACCGCCTCTTCTGCTCATTGTTATCTCCTCTCTCAGAAATTGTCGTTTATTTCCACATCAAAATTTATGGCACTTTCAAGATCCGGATATTTTGTGTCAGGATCCTCTCCCTTACCCGGTCCGTATATCACAAAGGTCACTTCTTTTTTTAGCTCCCTTTCAAGTATTGCCTTCAGATCATCCGCGTTGTCCTTCAGGGTTTCCGCCGATACATCATTCCCGCAGACTATCACCAGATTGCTCCCATCCGTGGACGGCTTGGCTTCGGCAAGCAGGCTCTTAAGAGCACCGCTGGCATCTGCCCTGATCCGTCCCCAGTTGTCACAGGCCATCTGTACATCTTCAGGCAGCGCCTTGGGCAACGGGAGTTTCTTTGCGGGAGCCTGTACCGCAGCACCGGTCTGCTGTGAGGCGGCATTTACTTTTACGCCGTCCCTCTCCAGCTTGTCTATCTTCCTCTCCAGGATAGCAAGTCTCTGCCTCATGGCTGCCGCATCTTCCTGCATCTCGGGATGCATGAGCCTTACTATGGCTATTTCCGTGAGCGTTTTTTTCTGTGAGGAGTATCTTATCTGTGCGGATAATTCCGAAAAAATGCGTATGTACCTTATCAGTGTGTCCGTTTCAAGTTTCTTTGCAACGGACTTCATCTGTTCGTATGTATCTGTCGAGACTCCGAGTATATCGGCTATATCAGCTTCGGTATCTCCTTCCGCCGATATCAGTAGCAGATCTCTCATATAAGCAATGAAGTCTGCGACGAACGCCTGTATATCCCGTCCCTTCATCACCGTATCATCCAGAAGCTTTATCGCATCTGCTAGCTTCTGTTCGGTGATATCCTCCATTATCCGCGTGAATACTGAGTTGTCAACGGCTCCGAGTATCTCAAGCGTATGGTCGTAGGTGAGTACTTCTTCAAAGTTGAAAGCGAGACACTGATCCAAAATCGACAGTGCATCTCTCATGGATCCGTCTGCCTGACGGGCTATAAAGCTCAGGGCCTTGTCTTCTACCTTCGTCCCTTCTTCGGACAATACGGACTGCATCCTTGAAACCAGCGTTTCTACCGGCATGCGATGGAAATCATATCTCTGGCATCTTGAAAGGATAGTGATCGGAACCTTGCCGACTTCTGTTGTGGCAAGGATAAAGAGTACATATTCCGGCGGCTCTTCCAATGTCTTAAGCAATGCGTTGAAAGCTCCGGCTGAGAGCATATGTACTTCGTCTATGATATAGACTTTCTTGTTGCCCTTCTGAGGACGGTACGCTATCTCCTCTATGATGGTCCTGACATTTTCCACACCGTTGTTTGATGCGGCGTCTATCTCTATGACATTCATCAGAGAGCCGTCGGCTATACCGCGGCACATCTCACATTCACCGCAGGGACTGCCGTCCGGTCTCGGATCCTCACAGTTTACCGCTCTGGCAAATATCTTTGCCACGGTAGTCTTTCCCGTGCCTCTGGTACCGGTGAAAAGATATGCATGGCCCGTGCGCCCGCTCTTTATCTGATTCCCTATGGCGGTGGTCACAGGTTCCTGTCCCACCACATCTGAAAAGCTCTGAGGTCTGTATTTCCTGTAAAGGGACTGATAGCTCATTTATAAAGATCAGTCTCCGAAGGATATTCCAAGCATCTTTGCTTCTTTTATTATGGCTGCTTCCGGATCGAGCATCTTGAGCTTGCCTGCCACATCCGCCAGAGGTACCTTTACGATCTCTCTGTTCTTGTATCCCACCATAAAGCCATACTCTCCCTTGAGTATCAGCTTGCCCGCTTCTGTACCGAGTCTTGAAGCAAATACTCTGTCGTATGAGTCGGGTGCTCCGCCTCTCTGGATATGACCGGGTACTGTCACACGGACTTCCTTTCCGGTCTTCTTCTCTATCTTTTCGGCTATCTCATAGGATACTGAAGGATACTTTGATTTGGCGATCTTCTCCTTGTACTCCTTCTTTGACAGCTTTGCGTCCTGCTTGCTGATGGCACCCTCTGCCACCACTATGATCGTGAACTTCGCGCCTCTTTGCTTACGCAGCTCTATCGCATCGACTATCTTGTCTATATCATACGGGATCTCCGGTATGAGTATGATATCCGCTCCTCCGGCCATACCGGCGTTGAGCGGCAGGAAACCGACCTTGTGGCCCATGATCTCCACTATGAAGATACGACCGTGTGAATCGGCTGTCGTATGGATATAGTCGATGGTCTGTGTAGCGATGTCCACGGCACTCTGGAATCCGAATGTCATGTCTGTGCCCCAGAGATCGTTATCTATTGTCTTCGGGAGAGTTACGATGTTGAGTCCTTCTTCACTCAGAAGATTTGCCGTTTTGTGTGTACCGTTACCTCCGAGGATCACAAGACAGTCGAGACGAAGCTTGTAGTATGAGTGCTTCATTGCCTCTACCTTGTCCCTTCCTTCCTCATCGGGCTCCCTGATGGTCTTGAAAGGTACTCTGGATGTACCGAGGATAGTGCCTCCTCTTGTCAGAATGCCTGAGAAGTCTGAAATATCCAGCATCCTGTACTCACCGTATATGAGGCCCCTGTATCCGTCAAGAAATCCGAACAGTTCGACCTGTTCTCCGGAATTGACCAATGATTTGACGACACCCCTCATAGCCGCGTTGAGTGCCTGACAGTCGCCCCCGCTCGTAAGTAATCCGATACGCTTCATATTTGCCACCCTCCTACGTAAGATGTGTTTGCAGTCAGCATATCTATTATACTTTAATCGTCATTACTTTTCTACTTTTTATGAGGGTATTATCCTGATATCCGTTATAGCGCACTGATCTCCCGAAAGCGACAGATATATGTCTTTCGTTCCATCAGTTATGGTCGTGATATTTCGTATGGATATGCCGAAGTTCTCCGTGTCGGTTATTATCTTCCTGCCGGACCTTTGTATGTAGACGGTGCATTCAAAGCCTTTCTTATTGAGCTCCTTCCAGCTTTCCCATCCGACAAAGTTTTCCTGTCTTTCAACTAACAGTCTGTTGTCCGCCGCTTCATCCGAGGGCTGTTCCTCTCCATCCAGACGTATCAGTGCGAACTCTCTGTAGTTTTCACCGTACATTTCCTTATCGTCAGAGTGGAAGAGGATAACGAACGGACAATGCCACACACGATTGGCCGTGGGAAGGCTCATGGCGTGGAATATTATCCTCATCCTCTCTCCCACCGGGACACACTTTGTAGCCGCTGTCCTGTATCCGTCGATCTGGACGTTGGGCACATCGCTTTCCATGCGGTCTATGTAGCTTATCTCATCTGCTATCCTGGGAATATCTCCCTCCTCTACCTTTTCCTCATCTTTTTCGATCTCAATATCCGAGATAAGGCAATGCTCACCGGTCAGGGCTATATATGCGGCACGCGAGCTGTCCGGAAGTGCGACGATGATCTCCTGGCTTTTGCCGCATCCTGCAAGCCTCAGCCTTACATGATCTCTGTACTTTACAGCCTCTATACTGTATCTGCCGAAGACTCCGCCATCCGGTTCATCTTCGATATGAGTCATGTGCATGTCTCTGGCTCCCGTATAGATGTGATGTCCGTCAAACCATATCTCTCCGTACTCGATATACTGGGTATCTTTTATCGTCTTCACGGTATCATGCACATGTCCGTCCATAGAATCAAAAAGGATAAGTGACGGCACGGAATAATCCTCCCTGAATCCTTCATCAGGTCTGCTGTTAAACACTATCCTTGTCGTGCTCCGTCTGATCGGTATGCCGTATGAGATCCCGCTCCTGTATTCCTTGCAGTGAAACTCTGTCTGCCACGTCGTATCGAAGCCGGCTTCTTCGCCCGTCATCTGGTACCTGCTGTCCTGATCGATGAGCTGCTTCATTATGCCTGCATACTTCGGATCAAATCTTGTGCCCGATCCCTTGATGATCTCTTCTCTTACCACCTGCTGCGGCAAGGGATCCCTGTATCCGGTCTTTGATGTCATGGTGTCGTAGGCATCGGCTACGGCGATTATCCTTGCTATCTCAGGTATGTCTTCTCCTTTGAGTCCTTCGGGAAATCCCTCTCCGTCATACCTTTCTCTGTGATAGAGAGCTCCTACACTGAGGTAGGGTACCGTATCTATACCGGCAAGTATCTGCCCTCCTATCACCGGCTGACGTTTCACTACCTCATTCTCCTCATCAGTGAGATCTCCGTCTTTATTCAATATGCTGTCCGGGATACCTATCCTGCCTACGTCATGCAGGAGAGCCGCATAGTATACCTGCTCGCATCCGTCTGCATCCATACCGCTGATCTCGGCGATCTTTTTTGAGTATTCAGCTACTCTCAGGGAATGTCCCTGGGTCTCATCGTCTCTGGCATCTATCGCATTGGCAAAAGCTCTGGCAGTCTGGTCAAAGATCTTATGCATCTGATTGTGCTCTTTTTTTCTGGTGTTGACCTCTATCTGTTTTGCTTTTGCCACACTCTCATTCAGATCCAGGTATGTCAGGACATAAAGGAGTATGGTCATACAGACGATACCCATGTTGTTCAGCGATAGCCCGTAGATAAAGAACTGCAGCAGGGATGCCGTCATGATACCTATGGTAAAAACATAGAGAGCGATACGTATGAGCCGTCTTATCTGTTTGCGGTAACGATACAGCGTGATCAGCTGGAGTGTGAGGGCCAGTAACGGGGCGATATAGCTGATGAAAAATCCCCGTGCCCTCTGATAGTGATTGGTCTCATCGAATGTATAGTACAGACCCGTAAACTGCGAAATTATTACAAGCAGGATCCCTGCAACGAGGAGTGCCTCATTGAAACGGAGTGCAGCAGGAACTTTCATTTCATACTGGTCCCTGAACACATCTTCAATATAGATATTTATAAACAGGATTATAACAAGAGTCAGAAGATAAACCAGAAAATTGCTGATCCGGACCATGTAGTAGGCGCGCGTGCTCACATCTCCCCGGTATATGTATGCCGCCCGGTCTGCAAGCAACAATACCACGGCAGACAGTTCCATGGTCATGATCTGATATTTCTTTCTATTTGGAAGAGCTGTAGTTATGTATGTGAAAAAAGCCGTAATACCGCATGCACTGCAAAAGCACAGCATTATATCCAGCTGGTGGGCACGCAGATAATCCATCATACAGCTTCTATGACCCCCGTCATTTCCCCGCTATTATTTATGCAGCATGAAGTACCTCTCCAGATTCTCAAGAAGTTCCTCCTTTTCTATATTCTTCAGGAAGTATCCTTCCGGCTTGAGAGCCACTACCGCCATGACGCTCTGCTTGTCACTCTTTCCGGTAAGGAACATCACGGGGATATCCCTTGTCTCTTCCTCGCTCCGCAACATCTCGAGCACCTGCGGTCCGCTTGTTACCGGCATCTCATGGTCAAGCAGTATCAGATCCGCTTTGTTCTTTCCAAGCCACTTCAAAGCCTGCAGTCCGGAGTTTGCCATTGCTACTTTATATGTTCCCTTAAGCCATTCCCTGACAAGTCCCATATAGCTCGGATCGTCATCCACGATGAGGATCGTCTTTTTGAACTCACCCGCCGCGGCCTTGTCGTAGACCTCCTGCACGGTCCTGATAAACTCGTCATTATCTATGGGACGGATAAAGCTTTTGTATATCACATCACCCGGGATGCGATCCTGCACATATTGCACTTCATTTCTTTCCCCTATGGGTATGAGGCGGCAGCTTCCGTCAGACATCTTGTC
>JAEEGO010000090.1 GCA_016280355.1 Lachnospiraceae bacterium
ATGCCGTCCACCTCGTCATCAGCGTTGAGCTTTTCGATAAGCTCTATAAGCTCTGCCTCCGATGTCTCTTCGGGAAGCTCGTATGAAAGAGATCTGATGCCGCAGTATTCACATGCGGTCTTCTTATTCTTCACATATACCTTTGAAGCCGGATCCTCACCCACTATGATCACGGCAAGGCAGGCCCTGATACCATCTCTTTCTATCTCCGCCTTTATCTCGTCCTTTATCTCCTGTGAGATCTTTTTTCCGTCTATGATCTTTGCCATCAGAAAAGTCCTCTTATCTTTCCGTTTTCGTCCACATCAATGTCATATGCTGCAGGGTGTGAAGAAAGTCCCGGCATGGTCATGATGTCTCCCGTGAGTGCCACTACAAATCCAGCACCGCTTGAAACATATACTTCTCTTACCTTCATCACAAATCCTGAGGGTCTTCCGAGAAGTGTCGGATCATCCGACAGAGAATACTGTGTCTTTGCCATACATACAGGCAGGTTGCCCATACCCATGTCTTCGATGTTCTTAAGCTCCTGCATTGCCTTCCTGTCTATATCGACTGCGGAAGCTCCGTATATCTCCCTGGCTATGGTCTCGATCTTTTTCGCAAGAGGCATGTCATCGGGATACAGAGTGTGGAAATCGGCTTTATCCGATTCGGCGAGTTTTACGACTTTTTCCGCAAGATCAAGAGCACCTTCACCACCCTTTTCCCATGCCTCGGAGTAAGCGTATTCGCAGCCCTTTCCTCTTGCATATTCTTCCACGAATGCCTTCTCTTCATCTGTATCCGAGATGAAAGCATTGAGTGTCACTATCACGGGCACGCCGTATTTTTGCAGGTTCTCGATATGCTTTCCGAGGTTTTCTATGCCCTTTTTCAAAGCCACCATATCGGGTCTGTTAAGATCAGCCTTTGCTACACCGCCGTTGTACTTGAGAGCCCTCACTGTAGCTACGAGGACTACCGCAGAAGGTGCTATACCTGCCTTTCTGCATTTGATATCAAAGAATTTCTCAGCTCCGAGATCTGCTCCGAACCCAGCCTCGGTGACAACGATATCGGCCATCTTGAGTGCGGTTTTTGTCGCTATCACGGAATTGCATCCGTGGGCTATATTGGCAAAAGGTCCGCCGTGTACAAGCGCCGGTGTATGCTCAAGTGTCTGTATAAGATTCGGCTTCAGTGCATCTTTAAGAAGCGCAGCCATCGAACCTACAGCCTTCAGATCTCCTGCAGTCACGGGCTTCCCGTCCAGATCGTACGCCACTATCATGCGTCTGAGCCTTTTCTTCAGATCCTCCAGATCCGTTGCAAGACAGAAAATCGCCATGACTTCGGATGCTACCGTGATGGTAAAATGATCTTCTCTTACAAAGCCGTCAGCCTTGCTACCAAGTCCCACCACTACATTTCTGAGCGCTCTGTCGTTTAAGTCCACGCATCTTTTTAGGATGATACGCCTTGTATCTATCCTGAGTTCGTTGCCCTGATGTATATGGTTGTCAAGCAGAGCCGCGCAGAGATTGTTCGCTGATGTTATCGCATGGAAGTCACCCGTGAAATGCAGATTGAGCTCTTCCATCGGCACGACCTGAGACATGCCGCCTCCTGCTGCACCGCCCTTTACTCCGAAGCAGGGCCCCAGTGAAGGCTCCCTCAAAGCTATGATGGACTTTTTATTGAGTCTGCCTAAAGCCTCGCCTATACCGATCGTCTGAGTAGTCTTGCCTTCCCCCGCCGGCGTAGGGTTGATCGCTGTCACAAGGACCAGCTTGCCGTTGGGTCGATCCGCAAGGCTCTGCATGTATTCATCTGTCAGCTTTGCTTTATATTTACCGTAAGGCTCTATATCATCCTCACTCATACCCAGTGAAGCCGCTATATCCTTTATTGGCAGCATTTTTGCGTTCTGCGCTATCTCTATGTCACTTGGTATACTCATGCCTTTTCCTCCTTGTACTGCTCAAACTTCTCTCCGGTCATGATGATACGACGCCCCTTTGTTCCCATCTCTTCTCCGACTATACCCTCATCCGTCAGCTGATCCATGATACGTGCAGCCCTGTTGAATCCAAGCCTGAACTGCCTTTGCAGCAGACCGATGGATACCGTTTCCTTATCCAGACCGACCACATACTCAGCCACCTGCATGAAGATCTCATCCTCATCGCTGCCTCCGGGTACTGCCCCGGACATTCCTGTTTTTGAGGAGTCTGAAGAAGACGCTGCTGCATTTATGGCTTCGGTGATGCCCGTATCCTCATCACCTTCTTTTTTCTGTGCCCTTATGAACGAGGCGACCTCTTCCACCTCTTCATCGGATACGAAGGCTCCCTGCACTCTTGCGGGCTTCGGATACCCCACCGGGTAGAAAAGCATATCTCCCTTTCCGAGAAGCTTCTCCGCTCCTACCATATCCAAAATCGTCCTCGAGTCAACTCCGGATGTAACGGTAAAGGCCACTCGGCTTGGCATGTTCGCCTTTATAAGTCCGGTGATGACATCTACGGAAGGTCTCTGTGTGGCTATGATCAGATGGATACCTGCCGCTCTTGCCTTCTGCGCGAGTCTGACTATCGCGGTCTCCACATCGCTTTTTGCAGCCATCATAAGGTCTGCCAGCTCATCCACTATCACTACTATCTGCGGCATCACGGGAAGTCCCTCTTTTACCGCTATCGCATTGTACCCCTTCAGATCCCTTACGGAATGCGTGGCAAATTCATTGTATCTTCTATCCATCTCGACCACGCTCCAGTTCAGGGCTCCTGCCGCTTTCTGCGGATCAGTCACGACAGGTGTCATCAGATGGGGTATGCCGTTATATATCGAAAGCTCCACCACCTTGGGATCTATCATCACAAGCTTGACCTCATCCGGTCTTGCCTTATACAGTATGCTCATTATGATGGTATTTATACATACCGATTTACCTGCTCCAGTAGCGCCCGCTATGAGCACATGGGGCATCTTCGCTATATCAAATACCACAGGGTTGCCCCCAATATCCTTACCTACAGCAAAGGATATCTTTGATTTGGATGAGCGGAACTCATCCGACACAATGAGGTCATGCAGCATCACCGGCTCAGTCTGGGCATTAGGCACCTCTATGCCTATAGCGCTCTTGCCGGGTATCGGTGCCTCTATCCTTATGCTCTCTGCTGCAAGTGCCAGCTTGAGATCATCCGTGAGGCTTACGATCTTTGATACCTTTACACCCTTGTCGGGAAGCATTTCATATCTTGTAACAGTCGGTCCCTGACTTACATCAGTCATCGTGACATTTATGCCGAAGCTTTCCAGAGTTTCCTTAAGCTTCTGGGCTGTCTGCATCTGCTCTTTCTTGGCATTTCCGAGACTCTTCTTACCGGCCTTCAGCATCTTCGGATCGGGCAGCACATAATCCGATACCGTATTGTCTTCTACGACCATACCGTCAGGTATCGTTGACGATGCCACCTTTCTCTTTCTTACGCCACTTTCTGTATCCGCACTTTCCTGTACCGGAGTGCTTCGTCTGCGCCTTTTCGCAGGCACTACGACCTCTTCCGCATCAGCCTCCTGCACCGTTTCATCCATATCGGATGCAGCTGCAGACGTCAGTTCTTTGACATCCACGGTCTGTTCCGTGGCAAGTATCCTCTCCTCCAGACGTTTCTCCAGCCTGTCCAGATCCTCTGCCTCCGATGCAGTGAGTTCCTTCATCTCATCGGACTCTTCCTCTTCGCTCTTAAGCTCAAGCTTTGATATGGTATTACCCACAGGCTGAGGTCTGCCGTAGTGTATCCCTTCGGATCTTCTTCTCTGTCTCCTGTCCCGTCTTATCTCTTCCTGTCTTATCTCGATATTGTCCACGAGACTGTCTGCAGCCTCTCTTGAGCTCTCTGTTATCAGCTTTATGATGGACCTTCCCGTCAGGACTCCGATACATATGATCGCTACAGTGACCATTATTATCACGGTGCCGAACTGTCCCAGTACATCGGACATGAAAGCGTATATATGTCCGGGGATCAGTCCACCGCCTCTCTTGAACTCCATACCGTATCTGAAATACGGATCTCCCGTGTAGCTCTGCTTTCTCGTCTCGAAGTCTCCGCTCCATGCCATGGCAAAGAACATCGCAATGATGAGAAACGTAAGCCATATCATCACTGACTTGGTCACCGACTCATAGTTGAAGCGATTGGCTACAAGCATCACGACTGTAAAAAACAGGGCAAACGGAAAAATGTACGACGCCGAACCGAAGATGCCGAACAGAAAAGAGGCCACGGCTGTTCCGGCCGAACCTATGACACCGAAGTTTGAAAGAAAGAGCAATATGCAGACCGCCAGCAGTATAAGGATACCTGCCTCGACTGCCGGGGTGTATCCGTCATAAGCTGAGCTTCTTGCTCTTCTTTCCGGTATCGATATATCCTCCGCCTTTGACCTTTTGGAAGATGATCCGGCTGACGCCGTTTTCTTCGCAGCAGTCTTTTTTGCGGGAGTCTTTTTTGACGTGCTCTTAGCAGCGGCTGTGCTTTTTTTCGTGCTTTTGCCGCCTGACTTTTTTCTGTCCTTATCGGTTGTACGCGTTGCCATGTATCTGCAGACTTCCCTGTTTACTTAGTCACAAAATGCCCGATTATGGCTATGGTGCCAATTACCAGGCAGTATATCGAAAAATATATGTATTTCTTTCTTCTTACAACACCTATCATGAAACGGATCGCAAAATAGCCGACTACGGCAGCCACTATCATGCCGACGATGTATGATACCATGGTGCCCACCGGTATCTTGGTCCCGAAGGCATCCTTCAGTTCCAGAAGTACGGCGCCGAGCACCGCGGGTATGGACATGATGAATGAATACTTGACCGCGGTCTCCTTCTTGACCCCGAGCATGAGGCATGCTGCTATGGTAGCTCCGCTCCTTGATATACCTGGCAGCGTCGCCACACCCTGTACCATGCCGATCTCAAAGGCATTAAGATATGATATCTTCTTGATACCTTTTCTGCCGTCACCTATCCTGTCACAGATAAAGAGCAGGAAAGAAGTGATGAGCAGACCTATGCCCGGTATGAGCAGTGTGGTCGATGCATATTCGACGAAATCCCTGCCCACATATCCGAGTATTGCCGTCGGTATGGAGCTTACGATGATAAGCAGTACAAACTTTCTGTATCCCGAGCTCAGTACGATAAGATCTGGATCGCTGAACCTCCTGAAGAAGTCCGCAATGATTCCGAAGAATTCAACTATAAGTCTCCAGATATCTCTCCAGAAGACCACAAATATCGCAAGAAGTGTGCCCAGATGCAGGAGTACGTCAAACAGCAGTCCCGTCTCCGTATCTATATGAAGCAGGTTCTGGAATATAGCCAGATGCCCTGATGAGGATACCGGAAGAAACTCCGCGATACCCTGAACTATTCCCATTAAGATGGCCTGAAAAACATTCATCGTGTCTTACTGCTCCTCATTGATATAATTCACAAGTCCGCCCGCGTTTATGATCTTTTGCATGAAGTCCGGGAAGGGTGTTCCCTGAAAGCTCTTTCCGTTTGTCACATCTTTGATAAGACCGCTGTCAAAGTCTATCTCTACCTCATCTCCGGCTTCTATTCCTTCCGATGCCTCTTTGCATTCTATGATCGGAAGACCGATATTGATCGCATTCCTGAAGAATATCCTGGCAAAGGTCTCGGCTATCACACACGAAACTCCTGCCTCCTTGATGACCATCGGCGCATGCTCTCTCGACGAACCGCAGCCGAAATTCTTGCCTGCCACCATGATATCCCCTGCACGTACCTTACCTACAAATCCGGCATCTATATCTTCCATGCAGTGAGATGCAAGCTCCTTCCTGTCCTGTATAGCCAGATACCTTGCGGGTATGATCACGTCGGTATCTACATTGTCTCCGTACTTAAATACACTTCCCTTAGCTTCCATATTACTTAACCTCCTCGGGTGATGCGATGTACCCCGTGATCGCAGAAGCGGCAGCTACTGCCGGGCTGGCAAGATAGATCTCCGAATCGATATGGCCCATCCGGCCTACAAAATTACGGTTTGTGGTGGATACACATTTCTCTCCCGCAGCAAGGATACCCATATATCCTCCAAGACATGGTCCGCAGGTCGGAGTCGAAACGATCGCTCCGGCCTCTATGAAGGTCTCCACCAGTCCCTCCTTAACAGCCTGCAGATATATCTTCTGTGTACCAGGTATCACTATGCATCTGACCCCGTCAGCGACCTTTCTGCCCTTCATTATGGCAGCGGCTGCTCTGAGGTCCGATATGCGTCCGTTGGTACAGCTTCCGATCACTGACTGGTCGACCTTTATATGGTCTTTGACCGCTTCATCTATGGTTCTGGTATTTGAAGGCAGATGCGGGTATGATACCGTAGGTCGAAGCTGTGACAGATCTATCGTATACTCTGCCGCATACTCAGCATCGGGATCTGCCTCATATGCCTTGAATGCCCTTTTCGAATGTTCCTTCATATACTCTATGGCGAGATCATCCACAGGGAAGATACCGTTCTTGCCGCCTGCTTCTATCGCCATGTTCGCTATGGTGAACCTGTCATCCATATTCAGCTCGCTTATGCCTTCACCGGTAAACTCCATCGATCTGTACAGAGCGCCGTCCACGCCTATCATGCCTATGATATGCAGTATCAGATCCTTTCCGGATACATGCTCACTCTTCTTTCCGACTATATTGAATCTTATAGCCTCGGGCACCTTAAACCAGGCCTTGCCTGTAGCCATACCGGCTGCCATATCGGTAGAGCCTACGCCTGTTGAGAAGGCTCCGAGTGCACCGTATGTGCAGGTATG
>JAEEGO010000091.1 GCA_016280355.1 Lachnospiraceae bacterium
ATGAGATGATAAGCCGAAATAAGGACATGCACACCCTCGAGGACCTGAACAATCCCAATATCGAGGCCGTAGTTCTCGTGATGTATGATGAGTCTCATGAAAGGATACTGCTCAATAAGGAATTCCGTCTTGCAACAGGCCGCTATGTATATAACTTCCCCGCAGGGCTTATCGACAAAGGCGAGACACCCGAGGAAGCCGCAAAGCGTGAGCTGCACGAAGAGACCGGACTTACACTCGTCTCCGTGGAGGATGTGATAGGCGAGAGTTACTCTGCCGTAGGCTTCTCGAACGAAAAGAACCTCACGATCGTTGGTACCGCCAGGGGAGAATTCCGTACAGATAATGATTCCGAATTTGAAGAGATCTCCTCAGCCTGGTATACGAAGGAAGAAGTAGCACAGCTGCTCCGCTCCCACCCTTTTGCCGGACGTACCCAGGCATTCTGCTATCTGTTTTCAAGATCCTGAGTTTGTCAGGTGCTATAACATGACACCGGGAGATTTCAGAAAAAGCATAAAGGGCTGATCCTTGCACCGAGCGAAAAGAAGCTCCCGCATCTGCGGGAGCTTCTTCGTGTATCAGATATGTTTGTTACTTCATCTGCTTTTGCAGCCAGTCCTTGCCGTCCACGAAACGGGATACGATGAAGCTGACCACATAGTCTCCTGCCGCATTTACCATGGTAGCCGGCGGATCCACAAGATCACCTATGGCAAGAGCTATAGGGAAAGCAACTGCAAGGTACTCCGGGAAGAAGAGTGTGCAAAGCACCAGCTCTCCCGTGCCGCCGCCACCGGGTATGCCGCTCATGGCAACCGATGAGAAGATAGCTACGACTATAGCGAGTACAGCACGTCCCGTACCGAAGGGCAATCCGAACATTCCGAAGAGGAAAGCAACCTTGATGATGGCACTCATCGCACTGCCGTCCATGTGCATCGTAGCACCCATGGGAATGACGATATCACTGACTTCCTTTGAGATACCCGTCTCCTCAGCCACCTCCATGTTGGTAGGTATTGTAGCTACCGATGAGCAGGTTCCGAAGGATACAGCCGCGGGTCTGAAGAGATGCTTGAGCATCACGCCAACTGCGCCCTTGCCGCCGCCGAAGCGTGCGTATATCGGGAAGAAAACAGCCATATATACAAAGCAGACCACATAATATACGATGATGGCTTTTGCGTAGTTTGTCACGAAATCCTTACCGTGTGTTGCTACAAGGCTTGCGAAGAAGCCGAAGAAACCTATCGGTGCATAGTATGTGATGATCTTGACTGTTTTCATGATGCAGTTTGTGATGTCAGCAAGAAGGGCAGCCGTCTTGGTCTTGGCACCTCCCGCAAGCTGTACACCGAAGCCGAAAAGGATCGCTGCCACGATGAGCGGAAGTATGGCCCTGCGGCTTAAGAGCTCGGCAAAATCAGGCTTGGTGAAGAAATTGACGATGAGATCGGCTATACCGAGAGTATTGATCTCACCTGCTTCATACTCAGGCTGCATGGTAAAGATAGGCAGAAAGCGTATCACCACATACATGATGATGCTTGCAATACCTGCCGTACAAAGGAATGTAACTATAGTCACTCCGAGGAGCTTTCCGGCACGTCTTGCGCTCTTCATATTCGCTATCGCGGAAGCTATGGAACAGAATACCATAGGCACCACGACGCAGAACATCAGGTTGATGAAAACCGTACCCAAAGGCTCCAGTACTGTAGCTCCGGGCCAGATCGCACCTACGATACATCCGGCGACTATACCCAGCAACATGGTGAGCAGGAACCAATAATTCTTCAAAAACTGCTTCATGATCTGAATCCCCTTTCTTAGTTAAGTAGATAGACTTATCATGCTGGTTTAATGATAACATTTGTATTATAGCATGATATACACATAATATGCTATAATTTGTGCAAATAGTGCTTTTTGTATTAAGGCTCGCTTTATTGAAAACGGAAGCAGGCGCTTGAGCGCAGGATTTACGGCAGATGACAGAAAAGACTATCCCTTCAAAAGGCTATCTTAACGAGGATTTCAGGATATTTCACAACAGTGACCGCAACGGTACAGATGTGGGAGTACATTTCCACAGCTTCTATAAAGTCACCCTGGTATGCCGGGGAGAAGGTACATATATGGTGGACGGCAGAGTCTATGATATCCGGCCGAAAGATGTGATCCTTGTCGGGATGCATGTACCGCACCAGCCTGTTTTCCCAAAGGGGATACTCTATGACCGGTATGTGATATACATATCTCCGCAGCTGCTGCAGGCATATGGCGACGAGAGGACTGATCTGACGGATATCTTCCGTAGCGAAGCAGCTTCGGTACTCCGACTGAAAGAAAGGGCATCCGGTGTATTATTTGCTCTGGCTGAGAGCGCAGAAAACGAGTCATGCTCTGACGAGTACGGCTCATCTCTTGCTGCCAGGCTGTCCGTTCTTCGTCTTATGATAGAGATCAGACGCTGTATGAAGAGCTCACAGGCAGCAGCTCCCACACTGAGTCCCGGACATGACAAGATGCTCTCTGTCCTAAGCTATATCAATGAGAACCTTTCCGAAGCACTTACCATAGATACCCTCTCCGAGAGATTCTATATCAGCAGATACCATATGATGCGGCTTTTTAAGGAGACCTACGGGTATTCCATACATGAATACATCACGGAGCGCAGACTGTTAATGGCAGACGATATGCTGCGTACAGGTATAGAACCTGCTAAGGTCTGCTACGAATGCGGATTCGGCAGTTATTCTGCCTTTGCCAGGGCCTACCGCAGGAGATATCACATCTCTCCCGGCAGAGCTGCTCTTATGCCTCCTGTTACAGACATCTTCCTCTCACCGAGGAAAGAATGAGGCCGGTAACAATGGCATACGATCATTAAAATAATGAGACGGTTTATGCTTTTACATCCACCTCGCCGCCTATTATCTTGGCAATCCTGCGCTGGGGGCAACCATATCAACCACAACATTAATGGTAGGAACGTTTGGTTGGTTGAACGACCCTCCAAATTTGGAGGGTCGTATTTGCAAAAAGTTAATAGCGGCTTTCCGGTGGTTGGGTTTTATCTCCTCCACCCGGAGCCTTTCCACCAGCAGCATTTTCGAGATCTCCGTCTTCAAGTTCAACCGATGATAACTCTTCTATGTAAGCCTCGGCTTCCTCTTTCGTGATCTCAATACCTTTGGTTTTAGCAAGCGCTATCAGATCCTCCGCAGTTTCGCACTGCATAGCTTCTTCAAGCATTTCGTGTGTGATCATTGTTCTATCAACTGACATGTCAAATCCCTCCTTGAGCATAGAGTCACTGCTTTATTTCCAATTACAATATTATATACGATGTCAGAACTCAAAAAACAAAATTCTTTCAAAAAAATATATATTCAGTCCAATTCCTCTGCAAATAAAGGCCTCCCGGGGATGCTAGCTGCAGATCACCAGTTCTCCCGGCTCCACGTGACATGTGAGAAATAATTGCTCTAATGTAACCGGCAAGTACTTTTCCATTTCGGCAGATATTTTTCCATAATCCGCGGCATTTAAGATTCCATAGCCAGCGACATTTTATTTTCCATACCTGCCTTTATGATGCTTCTTCTGTCAAAAAAGATTTGCGGTTTTCAAGCCTGTAGCTTTTTCCGTTCATAGGGATCTTGTCACACTGATAGAAATCGAGTAGGAGGGGGATTTGAGTAATCCCCCGACCTCTCACACCACCGTGCGTACCGTTCGGTACACGGCGGTTCAATCAACTTAACAAGTAACACACCTTGCGGTGTAGTAGTCCAGCATGGAGATTAGTC
>JAEEGO010000002.1 GCA_016280355.1 Lachnospiraceae bacterium
TCGCTCAAGTTTGAAGAGCTCGTGGTATTTGATGAGACCAAGAGTGTGGAAGATGTCATAAACGAAGGATTCTATACAAAGTGCAGTTGTATGGATTAAAAAAGAAAAAAGGACACATGAAGAAGATAAAAGCGGCAACCCTGATGTTATTCACGGTTGCCGTGCTTTTGTATGTCTTCGGATGCGGAAAGGCTGAGCACGAGGGGACAGATGAAGACAGGGCAGCCACAGATGCGAAAGAGAGCACTGTGAGTGCCGGCTCCGTCGCAGGTATGGCGGATGAGGATCAGGTGATGGTGCCCATGCAGGAGATAACCGCGGGGGCGGCAGATGAGAGCCGGAGCGCGGACGTGAATGTATCTGATGCAGTAAGTGCCGATGAGGCTGATCTGATGACTGAGGCCCCGTTGACAGATACAGTGAGCGGGAATGAGGACTGTGATGAAGAGGCGGCCGCTGAAGCTGAAGAAGATGCGGAAGACTCGGCCGATGCTTCCGGGGGTGTGGATGCATCGGCAGATGCAGGAGGTGTCTTTACCTCGGAGCCGATACCGGATGCTGTGTTCGCGAGGATGAGCGGAGTGTCTTATCCTGCAGGCTGCAGTGTTGCCAGGGAAGACCTGAGATATCTGCGATTATCGTATCATGACTTTAACGGCGGCGTGCAGGTCGGGGAGATGGTATGCAGTAAAAAGATAGCTGATGACCTGGTGGAGATATTCAGGGAGCTCTACAGACAGGGATATCAGATAGACAAGATGAGACTGATAGATGACTACGGCGGAGACGATGATCTGTCCTGTGCAGACAACAACACGTCCTGCTTCAACTACCGGACGGTGGCGGGGTCAAACAGTCTCTCGAAGCATGCGCTCGGGCTTGCGGTGGACATCAATCCGTTCAACAATCCGTATGTGACGTATCCGGACGGCAAGGAGAGGATATCTCCTCCGGGTTCTGAGCCGTACGCCAACAGGTCGGCGGATCTGCCGCATATGATAGGACCGGGAGATGCGGCATATGAGCTGTTTAAGGCGCATGGGTTCAAGTGGGGCGGGAGCTGGAAGACGCTCAAGGACTACCAGCATTTTCAGAAGACCTGATCATTTTTGCCCGCTGTCTTATCCGTATTTTTCAACCGCGGCTACATCTCACTAAACTCGCTCGTTGTCTTATAACAGGGGGCTTCTAAGGCGTACCACCAGCGAAGCCCCCTTGGCGACAAGGAGCTCGTTAAGTGAGATGTGCTTAATTGCTCTGAAAAATACAGATAAGCCAGCGAACAAATCTGCTCTGTTTCAGACTGCGGTTGAATAATATATACTGCCAGCGCGGTTTATGACGTCAAGCGAGAGATTTTCGATCCCAGGCTTTGCTTTCTTTGAACATGGCGAGGATGTCTCCGTCGAGCTTGCCTTCGTCGCGCATGCTCTCGAGGATAGAGAAGGCTCTCTCGGGCGGCATGGGCGGCTTGTAGGGTCTGTCCTCGGCGGTCAGGGCATCGTAGATATCTATGATCGTGAGGATCCTCGTCTCAAACGGAAGCTCGTCACCGGAAAGCTTGTTTGGATAGCCCTGTCCGTTGATGAACTCGTGGTGGGAGCCTGCCCAGAACGGAACGTTCTCGTACAGTCCCTTGAAGTTCATCTGTGAGAGCATGCGGGCCGTGTATGAAACGTGCTCTTCGACCTGATGTCTCTCTTCGTTTGTCAGGGTGCCCTTGCGGACGGTTATGGCCTCAAGCTCATCGTCTGTCAGAAGGTCCACTTCGCTGCCGTCGGCTGTGAGGCATTTGATCTTTGCGTATCCGCGAAGCTCCTCGATCTTATCATCATCAAGGAAAGGAGCCGTATTTGCGGCATCTATTGCTTCCCAGGCTTTATTCAGAAGTGCGGTTTTCTCGTCATTTGCAGCTTTATCCGTAGTTTCCTCATAACCCTTAAGCTTCTGGGCGAGGATCGCGATCTCTATGCGGCTCTTGATGCCTGGACGGAGGGACGACAGTCTGTCGGGCTTGTCCAGCACCTCGAGCGGGACTACAAGCTTACCTATGTCGTGCAGCCAGACGCTCATGTAGAAGGCATCCTTTCGCTCATCGGGGATCCTGTAGCTGCTGTCGGTCTTATCAAGCCATTGTGCAAACTGCTCCGCATAGCGCACCATACTGCGTGTATGGGTAGCGTTGTAGGAGCTTCTTGCTTCTATCGCATCTACCATGACTCTCACAAAGGAGTGGAGCAGGTCTATGACTTCCTGTGCGAGCTTGTGGTTATTCAAGCTGACTGCGGCGAGTGAAGCGAGAGCCGATACTATCTCTTCGTAGCGTGTATCAAACGGGATGGTCTTGCCGTTCTCATCCTCGGCGTTTATGAGCTGCAGCACGCCGATGATGTCTCCTTTTTCATCATCCATCGGGATGACCAGCATGGAGCCGGTACGGTAGCCGTTGATCGCATCGTATTTCTGTGCCCCGGCGAAGTTGTAGTCTTTTGACTCATATATGTCGGGGATGTTTATCTTCTTGTTGTCGATCGCGGAGCAGGCGCACACATGGGTGCGTACAAGCGGTACGGGGGGCAGGTCGGCATTGCGGCTCTGCTCGGCTGCGGGTATGCCTTTGGATTTTGTATATACCGTATGGAAGTTCAGATGATCGTCTTCTTTCACATACACGGTACCGGCATCGCAGTGACAAACGGCCATGGCTTCAAGCAGTATCTTCTGCATGAGCATGTCGAAGTCTTTTTCGGCACTGAGGTCCAGCGCTATCTCTATCAGTCTGTCGAGGGAATAAATGTCTTCGGTGTTCATAGTTCTATCACTTCTCCTTCTCTCGCGTAAGAAACACTGTCAGATCTCACAGCCTGCTCCATTTCGCGGAGCATACTGTCGGTATGATGGGGGTCATGATGTACGAAGCGCATCTGCTTCGCCCTGCTCTCCTTCATGACCTGCAATCCGATCTTCGCCGTGGAATGTCCGAATGTCTTTTTCGTCTCATACTCTTCGTCGGTATACTGGGCATCGTAGAGGAGCAGATCCGTATTGTTTGCAAAGCTTATAAGGGAATGAAGGTTCTCTTCATCGTGCTCATAGTCCGTTGCATATACAAGTGAGTGTCCGGCATGGGTAATCCGGAAGATGGAGCATCCGCCGGGGTGGATGCCCTCCATGAGGTCCACTCTGATGTCACCTATCATGAAAGCCCGTTCTATATCATGACATACGAGATCGGAATTGTAGTCCGCCAGCCTCAGAGGCCACAGGGGAGGTGAAATCAGCCTGTCCAGCATCATGGAAGTGCTCAGGTTGCCTCTTCTTACAGCATACACGTCGATCTGTCTGTCTTTCTCATAAATGTAGGGAAAGAAGGGAAGACCTGTCAGATGATCGATATGAGGATGTGAGATGAGTACCGATATGCGGCGCTCTCCGATGTCGGGAGACGAGATGATGCCTGTGCCGGCATCGATGAACAAAGCTTCTTCATCGGTCTGAACGAGCACGCATGATGTGGCACCTCCGAACTCCTGCACTTCTTTGCCGGAGATCGCTATCGATCCTCTGGCCCCGAGTATGGTTATCTTCATTGGATGGATCCTCTTTTCGCAATATTTACTGCAGGCGTGATAATAAACGCACTAACAGTAAGCATTATGGTGTATAATCGGTATTGCATTACAAACATTGTATGGGCAGGAGAGCTAAAATGTCAAAGCTGTACTTCAGATACGGAGCCATGGGCTCGTCAAAGACCGCAAATGCACTTATGGTCAGATACAACTATGAAGAAAAGGGAAAGAATGCCATACTTCTCAAACCCGAGCTGGACAGCCGGGAAGATGAAAAGGTGGTGCGCTCAAGGATGGGACTCGAATACCCCTGTGAGTATGTAGAGGAGTTTCTGGAGCGTACAGCGGATAAGAAGGACTGGAGCGACATCGACGCCATAGTGGTGGATGAGGCACAGTTTCTGACAAAGGAACAGGTGGAGAGATTCTCGGATATAGTGGATTACGAAGGAGTGCCGGTCATATGCTACGGGCTGCGTACTGATTTTTCGAGTTCGCTCTTCCCGGGATCGATGAGGCTAATGGAGCTCGCAGACAAGATAGAAGAGATACCCACGGTGTGCTGGTGCGGAAAGAGGGCCCACTTCAACGGACGTATAGCGGACGGAAAGATAGTGCGCGAGGGAGAGCAGGTGTATATAGGAGCCAATGAGAGCTATATCTCGCTGTGCCGGCGCCACTTCAAGGAGGGTAAGCTGCATCAGTGAGGATGCAAGCGTTGATGGAAATACAGGAGGCATCCGTCAGAAGGGTGCGGAGCATGGGGACATGCATCAGATAAGGAGAGACAAGGAAAGAGCCATGAATATGAGAAATAAGCAGATGAAAATGATCGGGATCACGATACTCGCTGCAGCGATAGTGACTCTGCTGATCGGTGTATGGGGCGTCACGGGAGACTTTGACAGATGGGCACAGGATATGCTCTACCAGCAGCCGCAGGCCCTCGACGGAGAGATCATAGTCATAGGGATAGACGATAAATCGCTGGATGAGCTGGGCCCTTACAACAACTGGGACAGGACGGTGATGGCATCAGCACTCGAGAGGCTCGCATCCGATCCCGAAAAGAAGCCCGCGGTAGTGGCGATTGATACGCTTTATACCGGGGAGTCAACGGATGAGGCGGACAAGAGACTTGCTGATGCCGCCGAAAAGCTTGGCAATGTAGTGACAGGATCCTTTGCGTCTATAGGCATGGGCGCCGTAAAGGGTGAAGACGGAAAGATGCATTATGAATCCGATGTCGTGTATGACTATGCCGGACCGTATCAGGCACTCAGGGATGTGACTACACAGGGACATATAAACGCGATGGTCGATAATGACGGAATACTGAGGCATGCGCTGCTTTACGTCAAGCCTGACGGAGGAAAGGTATATTCAATGGCTTATAACGTAGCGTCGATCTATGCTGCTGCAAACGATATGACCGTGACGGAGCCTGAGACAAAGAACGGCTTTTACTATGTGCCCTTCTCGGCAAAGCCCGGCGGATATAACGACGGATACTCACTGTCCGATCTGATAAACGGCAGTATGGACCCGGAGGCGTATGCGGGCAAGATCGTATTCATAGGACCGTATGCGGTGGGACTGCAGGATGCATACTTCACTGCGATAGACAGAGCGGAGCAGATGTTCGGTGTCGAGTATCAGGCAAATGTCGTGCAGGCGATACTTGAGGGGAACTACAAGAAGGAAGCAACGGATATCCCGCAGATCATACTGCTGTTTATAATCTGTATTGCGGCTTTCTTCGTATTCCAGAAGACAGACTTCAAGCTGTCCACGGCGGTCATGGCCGTACTGATACTGGCAGGGCTCGGAGCAGGATGGCTGCTATACGGCATGGGATATGTGGTGCATGTACTTTGGATACCGATAGGAGTGTTTGCGCTGTATCTCGTATCCATAGCCATCAGGTATGTAAAGTCAGTCCTTGAGAAGCAGCAGGTAACAAAGACATTCGAAAGATATGTGGCACCTGAGATAGTGCGTGAGATCATGAAGGAAGGAACGGATAACCTCTCGCTTGGCGGAAAGCTCTGCGACATAGCCGTGCTCTTCGTGGATGTGCGAGGATTCACGACAATGTCCGAGAGACTGGATCCGGAAAAGGTCGTGTATATACTGAACAGATATCTGACGATGGCGAGCGACTGTGTCGAGCGCAACAAGGGTACTCTCGACAAGTTTGTCGGAGATGCGATGATGGCCTTCTGGGGAGCACCCCTGCCGCAGGATGATGCGATATACAATGCCGTGCATACGGCCTGGGATATAGTCACCGGTGCAGCAAAGGTATCTGACGAGCTCAAGGATGAGATCGGAGAAGAGCTGAACGTGGGTGTGGGAGTGCACTTCGGACCGGCGGTCGTAGGAAACATGGGTGCTGAAAAGCATATGGACTATACGGCTATAGGTGATACCGTAAACACATCGGCAAGGCTTGAGGCGAACGCTCCAAAGGGAACGGTTTATATCAGCAGGGTCGTGGCTGATGCGCTGGAGGGGCGCATTACATATACCTCTCTTGGAGATACGGTGAAGCTTAAGGGTAAAGCTGAGGGATTTGAAGTGCTGAAGCTTGAGAGCATAAGCTGAGCGAAGCGGGTGGGATCCCACTCGCTATAGATTTACAGACATTATTAAAGAGCTGCCGCACATCGCGGCAGCTCTTATTTCAGCCTGTCAATTCAGGTTGTTCTTAATACTGATCGTATTATTCCTGATAATCTACAGTTACTGCAGATACAGCGGGCTTCTTCTCAGTATCGAAGCTGTTGTCGACTACGAGTGAGCCGTCAACGAGTGAAGCGAAGAGCTTGTCATACTGATCCTGAGAGAATGTTGTGAATGTGCTGTTGTCCATGGGAAGGCCTACGCAGTCCTCTGCAGCACCGAGAGTGGTCTCTTTGCCTGCATATGTATCAGAGAACTTCCAGCCGTTGTCCTTGCAGTCTGACAGAGTAACCATGACAGAGTTTGAAAGGGCCTTCATAGCTGATGTGACAACGCAGGGATCAAGATAAGACTGATCCACGTCAACACCGATCATCTTGCCGCCGTTTGCCTGTGCTGCTGCAAGGCAGGAGTTGCAGATGGAACCGCCGCAAGCGAAGACAACCTCTGTACCCTCTGAGTACCAGCTGTCCATCTTTGCCTTGATATCATCTGTAGCTACGAA
>JAEEGO010000092.1 GCA_016280355.1 Lachnospiraceae bacterium
GCGATCTTCTTTCTTCTCATCACTCATCTCTCCTTTTTATAATTTGCCAGAAACTGTTTTGTTCTCTCATTCTTCGGATTGTCTATCACCTCTTCAGGTGTACCTTCCTCTTCTATCAATCCGTTATCCATGAAGATGATCTTGTCAGACACGTCATGTGCAAAAGACATCTCATGAGTTACGATTATCATCGTGGTCTTCTTATCTGCAAGACCTCTTATCACTCTGAGCACCTCTCCGGTCAGCTCCGGGTCCAGTGCTGATGTAGGCTCGTCAAAGCAGAGGATATCCGGCATCATGGCCAGTGCTCTTGCTATTGCTACTCTTTGCTGCTGTCCGCCCGAGAGCTCATGCGGATAATTTGTCATCCGGTCAGACAGTCCCATCTGAGCAAGCAGTTCCTCTGCACGATCTATCAAATCTTTTGAGGTGATCCCCTTTGCTTTCCATGTATCTTCTTTCAGATGGAGCATAGGTGCCAGCATCACATTCTCGAAAGCCGTATACTGCGGAAACAGATTGAAGGACTGAAAAACGAGTCCGAAATGCAGCCTCTTTTTTCTTATCATCTCCGCAGATCTTGTTTCCGGTATTGAAGAATCAAAGATCACATCATCTTTGACTTTTATCACACCGCTGTCGGGAGTCTCAAGAGAATTCAGACACCGAAGCAGCGTAGTCTTTCCCGATCCCGAAGATCCGATGATCGTGATCGCTTCACCCTCTTCCATGCTGAAGCTGATATCCCGTATTACCTCTGTATCATCAAAGGACTTTTTTAGGTTTTTGACTTCCAGTATCGACATCGCTTACCTGAAATATGAGAGCTTTTTTTCTATCCTGCCGAAGAGCAGGGTCAGCAGTCCCGAGAATATCAGATAGAACGCACCCGTGTAGAACAGCGGCCATATGATGCCCGCGCTCTTGATGAATGACTGTCCTTCCCATATGATCTCATACACTGCGATCACTCTCGCTAACGAAGTATCCTTGACAAGCGTTATTATCTCATTCGACATGGGCGGCACGATCCTTTTTATCACCTGGAGGAGCACCACCTTGAAGAAGATCTGACTCTTCGTCAATCCCAGTACCTTGCCGGCTTCATACTGACCCACCGGTATCGACTGGATCCCGCCTCTGTATATCTCCGAAAAATAACACGAATAGTTGATCACAAACGCTACCAGTGCCGCGACAAACCTGCCCTCGTCACCCGATCCCCATACATTTGCATGAAATATGATACCGGGGCCGTAGTACATCACTAAAAGCTGAAGCATCAGGGGCGTACCCCTGATGATCCAGATGATGAAGCGTATGGGCAGTCTGATGACCTTCACTCTGGCTCTTGATCCAAAGCTTATCACCAGTCCGAGAGGCAGTGCGAACAACAGCGTCAGCGCAAAGAGCTTCAGCGTCCCCCAGAATCCTCCCAGAAGTGTCAGTGTAACGTTCAGGAACATCTTGTTACTTTACCAGTGCCTCCTGCACGCCGTATTTCTCAGCTATCTCAAGTATTGAGCCGTCATCGGTGTACTTCTTGATCTCTTCATCTATGAAAGCAGCGAGATCGGAACCCTTCCTGCATCCTACCACGTACTCTTCCGTTGTAAGATTTACCGTATTAATAAGATCAGTATAGCTCGTACCGTCTCCTACCATTGCTCCTGCCATCAGAGAGTCTATGATAGCAGCATCGGATGTACCTGCTTCTACCTCCATCAGAGTATCAGCCTGTGAAGTAAGTGAGGTGAAATCAAAACCGTTCTCCTCGGCAGCAGCTTCTCCTGCAGAGCCTGCCTCTACAGCAAACTTGAGTCCCTTCACATCCTCTGATGACTTGTATCCGGCTGCCTTGTCTGCCTTTACGACCACAGTCTGAGCATTGTTCAGATAGGGCTTGGTGCAGGCCATTGCAGACGATACCTCATCCGTCAGTGTCATGCCGTTCCAGACAACGTCGATGCTCTTGTTGTCGAGCTCAAGTATCTTGTTGTCCCAGTCTATCTCCACAAACTTTACCTCGACGCCCAGATCCCCTGCTACCTTACGTGCAAGATCAGCATCGAAGCCTATCCATTCTCCGCCCTCCTGATAATCCATCGGAGCGAAATCCGTGATACCCACTATAAGAGTACCCTTGTCCTTGATGTAATCCATATCGCTCTGGCCGGATGCCTTGCTTCCGCATCCTGTGAGCATTGCTGCAAGCATCATAACTGCAACTGTAAGACTGATGATTTTCTTTTTCATGATAATTCCCCTTTCAAAACCTAAATAAGATAACACATCGGTCGCTATAATACAATCCTTCTGAAGGCCTTCTTTCCTTTCTTAAGCACCAGTCCGTCCTTCAGATCATCCCTTGTATAAGACTGGCGGAAGTCTGTAACCTTCTCATCATTGACAGTCACGCCGCCCTGCTGTACGAGCCTTCTTGCATCAGAACGTGTGGGGCAGAGCTTTGCTGCCACCAGCAGCTGGAGTATATCTGTCACGCCGTCCTTGAAGTCGGAGTCGGAGAGAGTTTCAGTCGGCATATTCTCGGCACTGAGATTGCCCGCAAAGATCTCTCTTGCTGCATTCTGTGCCTTATCGGCCTCTTCCCTGCCGTGTACTAGCTCTGTCAGTTCATGTGCGAGCAGCTCTTTCTTTTCATTGATCCTGCTGTCATCCCACTTTGCGATATCAGCTATCTCCTCCAGGGAGCGGAACGTGAGCAGTCTGAAGCACATCATCACATCAGCATCATCTATATTTCTCCAGTACTGATAGAACTCATACGGAGTCGTCTTCTCGGGATCGAGCCACACAGCACCCTTGGCTGTCTTGCCCATCTTCTTTCCTTCTTTATTCATAAGAAGAGTCTGAGTCATGGCGTAGCAGTCATCTCCGCTCTTACGCCTTATAAGCTCCGTGCCGGCCAGCATATTGCTCCACTGGTCGTCTCCTCCGAACTGCATGTTCACGCCGTAATGGTCATGCAGATACATGAAGTCATAAGCCTGCATTATCATATAGTTGAACTCAAGGAAGGAAAGACCTTTTTCCATGCGCTGCTTGTAGCACTCCGCTCTCAGCATGTTGTTCACTGAGAAATGCGCACCGACCTCCCTCAGCAGATCTATATAGTTCAGCTTCAGGAGCCAGTCGGCATTGTTCACCATTATGGCCTTGTCCTCGCCGAACTCTATGAAGCGCTCCATCTGCTTTCTGAAGCAGTCACAGTTGTGCTGTATGGTCTCAGGTGTCATCATGGATCTCATATCCGTACGTCCCGAAGGATCTCCGATATATCCCGTGCCTCCGCCTATGAGCACCACGGGTCTGTTGCCTGCCAGCTGCAGTCTCTTCATCAGGCAGAGCGCCATGAAGTGTCCCACGTGGAGTGAATCCGCAGTAGGATCGAAGCCTATATAGAAGCGTGCACCGCCGCCGTTGATGAGCTCTTTTATCTCTTTCTCATCCGTGACCTGAGCGATGAGTCCCCGCTCCTGCAGCTCTTCATATATTCCCATTTATATACCCTCCGTTATCGTTCGCGATTTCAACGTTGCATATTATACGACTTTTCGGGCGGCCTAACAAGGTTAATAAAAGTAAGGGCAGTAGCCTTGAACACGTTGTCAGCCACCATACAGTACCAGACCTCCTTAAGTCCGAGCCCCCATATCTCCACTACAAGAAAAGTAAGAAGGATCCTTACGCCCCACATGGAAACAGACTCTATGGCAAGCACCCTCTTTGTCAGCCCGAAGCCGTAGCATATACCCTCCCAAACTATCATCAGTCCGAAGAACGGCTCCGAGAAAGCCACGATACGGAGCATCGAAGCTCCGAGTACGGCAACCTCCGCCGAGCTTGTGAAAAGCCTCATCATCGGAAAGGCCATAAGATACAGCAGGGTACCCGTTACGCACATCATCCCTATGGTTATGAGTACACTCTGTCTTTTCACGACACGCAGCTTTTTCAGATCCTTCTCTCCTATCGATATACCTACCAGTGCTGATGTCGCTGTCCTCAGGCCGTATCCCGGCAGATAAAAAAGCTCCTCCGCACTGACGGCAATGGAATGTGCCGCAAAAACAGTGGTCCCCATGCCGGATACCATGGCTGCAAACACCACATACCCTGCGCAGGATATCACCGATGTACCAAGAGCCGGTAAGGCTATACCTGCCGTTTGAGCAAAAAGTTCCCTGTCGATGCCGCGTCTTTTGAAAGGTACAGGCCTTCCGAATTCCTTTCTTCCAAGGAAGATCACAGCCATCGCCGTACCGCCTCCCGCATAGGACAGGGCAGTGGCTATGGCCGCCCCGGTCACTCCGAGTCCGCATACGTAGATCAGCAGATAGTTCAGTATCACATTTGCAACATTGGATGACAGGTTCACTATCATCGGCGTTCTCGTATCCTTCACTGCCTGTATGCAGGTGCCGAATATCGAAGAACCAGCCCTGAAGGCTGCCGGCAGGCATATGATCGCAAAATACAAAGACGCCTGTCTCCTGATGACCGGTGCCGCCTGCATCCAGCCTGGTATGAATGGCGAAAGTCCGACACAGATGATCGTCATGCCCGATCCTATGATCAGTACCATCTTTACTGCAAGCTCTGCAAGAGCGTGCATCCTGTCATTGTCTTTGGCCCCGTATGCAC
>JAEEGO010000093.1 GCA_016280355.1 Lachnospiraceae bacterium
AGAAGATCTGCCACGACTCCGCATATCCCGGCAGACTTGTCCTTCTTCCTGTCCATCACAAAGCGTACGGCATTACCGTATCCTTCATACCTCTCCGCTATGTTCTTCAGGCTCTCAAGCTTTGTCTTCTCTTCGGTATATGCAGTCTCGAGTCTTCGCTCCTCTTCGACTGCCTCGTCTATCTTCCGGTTTATCTCACCAAGCTCGTTCTCTTTTTCTTCCCTGTGCTCATTGTGCTCCCTGATCCTGGCTGCTATATCCTCCATGTCTTTTTTCATGGCCTCTATGGCATCCTCGGCCTCTGCCTCGGAGCTCTTGGCTCTGAGAAGCTGTGAAGAAAGCTCTGCCTTCCTGATCTCGGACTGCTCGAGCAGAGTGTTCAGTCTTTCCTTCTCTCCCTTTATGGCGCCTCTGCCGTCTATGGTATCAAGCACAGCCTGCTTCTTTGCGGCTGCCTCGTTCTGAGCATCCTCAATCCTGCTGTCGTAGTCTGCAAGGCTCTCCGTCTTGCCGCTTCCTGCTCCTTCAAGCTCAGCTACCTTGGCGTCTATCTCAGCCTTGCTCTCTTTAAGCTTCACGAGCTCCTTGTCATGGTGCTCCATGCTTTCCTGTATCTGCTCTTTTCTTTCGCTGAAGTGTCCGCTCGTAGCCTTCAGTGAGTTTATCTGCTCCTCCAGCACCTTGATATCGGAATCGATACGGCTCCTCTTCGTATTGGAGTCGGATATCTCCTCACGCATGTCTTCTATGGTGTGCTCGAGCTCTTCTATCCTGCGGCTCTCTTCCTCGTACTTGTTGTGGCTCTCCTGCAGTTCTCTGTCCACGCCTTCAATGTCGCTTATCACCGCATCTGTCTTTGCCGTAAGCTCCTGTATCAGCCCCTCATATCTTTCGGACTCTGCAAGGAAGATGTTCACATCGAGCTTTTTGAGTTCTTCCTTCTTTTCCAGATATACCTTTGCATCCTCGGACTGCTTGCGAAGAGGCTCCACCCTGTTCTCCACCTCTGACAGTATGTCAGTCAGACGCAGCAGATTGGCCTTCTCGCTGTCGAGCTTCTTTACCGCAGTATCCTTGCGCTTGCGGTACTTCACTATACCGCAGGCTTCATCAAAGAGCTCCCTTCTCTCATCAGGCTTGCCCGAGAGTCTCTGCTCTATCTTTCCCTGTCCTATGATGGAGTATCCGTCCTGTCCAATACCCGTATCATAGAAAAGCTCGTTGATGTCCTTGAGTCGTACGGGATTGCCGTTTATCAGATAATCAGACTCACCCGATCTGTATACCCTTCTCGTGACAGACACTTCGTCGTAGTCAGTCGAGAGCACATGGTCGGAGTTGTCCATGGTGATGGTGACATAAGCATAACCCATGGCCTTCCTGATCTCGGTACCTGCGAAGATGACATCCTGCATCGAGGATCCTCTCAGCTGTCTCGCGCTCTGCTCTCCGAGCACCCATTTGACTGCATCGGAGACATTACTCTTGCCGGAGCCGTTGGGGCCCACTATGCCGGTGATACCGTACTTGAAGTCAAGTTTTATCTTATCCGCAAATGATTTGAATCCGTGTATCTCTATGCTCTTTAAATACATATCATATTTCCCTCAGCTTCTTCAGCGCCTCATACGCCGCATTCTGCTCGGCGTGCTTTTTTGAATTCCCTTCGGCTACCGCTTCTTTTTTTCCGTCTATGATCACGGCCACGGTAAATATCTTTGCATGCTCGGGGCCTCTCTCGGCCACGGTCTCATACTCCAGCTTACCGTTCCTTGCCTGTATCAGATTCTGCAGATGTGTCTTGGAGTCATGAAAGAGTATCTTGTGCTCTATATCCTTAAGAACGAAATCGGCTATGAATGTTCTTGCCTTATCCATGCCTCCGTCCAGATAGATCCCTCCTATCAGGGCTTCGAATACATCAGATACTATGCTGTCTTTATTCCTGCTGTTGTTCCTGTCCTCACCCTTGCCGAGCCTTATGTGATCGGGCAATCCGATCTCTTTTGCGCATCTGGCGAGCGTCGGCTCACAGACTATGGATGCCCTGAGACTTGTCATCTGTCCCTCTCTCATCTCCGGATGTGTCCTGAAGACATGATCCGAGATTGTAAGCTCCAGCACAGCGTCCCCGAGGTATTCCTGCCTCTCGTAGTCGTCTGTCCCTTCTCCTCCCGTCTCGTTGCGAAATGAGGAGTGCGTGAGGGCTGTCATGAGCAGCTCCTTATCCTTGAAGCTATAGCCTATTCTGTTTTCCAGTTCCTCTACAGGATATCTGCCGTTCATTTTACTACATCACTAAAGAGCCGGTCTGTACCACACCGGCTCGGAATCTTCCAACTTTACAATGGTTCAGTTCTTTTCCCTTGTAGCCTTGATAAGCTCTACCGCATCGCCTACGGTCTTGATGTTCTCCACCTCGTCCGTATCCACGGTAAGCTCGAATTCCTGCTCTATGCCCATAATGATCTGGAACACGTCGAGCGAGTCAGCGCCGAGATCATCAGTAAACGTGGTCTCGAGAGTCACCTCGTTCTGATCCACGCTGAGAACTTCCGCAATGATCTCCTTCAGCTTTTCAAATTCCATATCTTCCTCCCTGTCAGTTGATATCCGAATCAAGATCCAGATACTGCTTTATCTTTCCGTTCACATCCTGCTCTTTGAAGGTGATGCACTGTATGATGGAGTTTCTTACTTCTCCCGCCGTTGCAGACCCGTGAGTCTTGACCACAAGTCCCTTAAGACCGAGAAGCGGTGCCCCTCCGTACTGTGTGGCATCAAAAGCCTTCAGCGTCTCCTTCAGTGAGCTCTTTATGAGCAGCGCGCCTATCTTCGTCTTGAGATTTTTCATCAGCGCACCCTTTATCTTTGAAAGGAATACCTTGCCCACGCCCTCATACATCTTAAGAGCGACATTTCCGGCAAAAGCCTCGCAGACTATGACGTCGGCTCCGCCCATCGGTATCTCCCTTGCTTCTATCGAACCGATGAAATTGATATCGGTGCAGTTCTTAAGAAGCGGGTATGTCTCCTTTACCAGGGCATTTCCCTTTTCCTCTTCGACTCCTATATTCAGAAGAGCCACTCTGGGATTGTTTATCCCCATGGCGTACTTCATGTAAGCAGATCCCATCTTGGCAAACTGCACCAGATGTGAGGGCCTTGCATCCACATTTGCTCCGCAGTCCACAAGCAGCGACACCCCGTTTGCATGAGGTATGAGCGGTGCCAGAGGCGGCCTCTCAACGCCCCTTATCCTGCCAACGAGCAGCTGTCCTCCGGCAAGCACTGCTCCGGTGCTTCCTGCCGATACGAAAGCGTCACACTTACCCTCTTTCACAAGGTTCAGTGCCTTTACCAAAGAAGAATCCCTCTTCTTTCGGATAGCCATGACAGGAGCTTCGTCCATACCTATGACCTCCGTCGAATCCACTGTCTCGATCCTGTCTTTAGGATAGGTATATTTCTTAAGCTCGGCTTCAACGGCATCGTGATCTCCTACGAGATACACCTTCACATTCCCGTTGTCATTTACCGCATTTACGGCACCCTTTACTATTTCCGCAGGGGCATTGTCTCCGCCCATTGCGTCCAATGCCACATTTACATATTCAGACATATCTTGCTCCCAACTGACCTTACCAAACTATGATACAAGAGCCATCTTCAAACGTCAAACTGTATCAGGGCCATTGCCCCCCTTATCATCAGCACCGCTGTTCGCGTCTCCTTCTGACAGTTCTCCGGGCATATAGACGTGTCTTGTGGAGCCGAAATTCGATCTGTAGACCTTTTTCCATATCTTCCACATGTAAGGCAGCGTGATATACTCCCTGTCTATCTTCTTCGTATCCGCCAGAGCTGACACTTCCGTATAGAGTTCTTTTGTGAGTTCGGAATCAAATCTGATCTTTTTCATGTTTTCCGCCTTATAGCAAGAAACTCCGGTGTGTACCGGAGTCCCTGAGATCTCATTTAGTCTTCAGCGAGAACCTTTTTCTTGTTGTATGTCCCGCAGTTCTTGCATACTCTGTGCGGCAGCATCAGCTCTCCGCAATTAGGACATTTCACAAGGTTCATCGTATCCATTTTCCAATTGGCACGTCTCTGATCTCTGTGTCCCTTGGACGATTTATTTTTAGGGCAAATCGACATTTCTTCACCTCCTTATATACTTGGTCGCACTCGCATTATTATAAAGACACTGTTATCCTTTGTCAACAACGATTTTTCGAAGTTTTCCCGTGTCCGGACTCATCCGGCATTGACTGCCTCATTTACTGCTCCTATTGTTTGACTTCACGAATGATATCAATGATCCCGTCATAGTCTATCTGCATAAGACAGGCCTGCAGTCTCTCAAACCTCTCCCTGTCTTCATCCGGCAGCCTGTATTCCTTGACTGAGTCCATCACCATCGCAGCCAGCTCATAGTCCATGGCCTCGGCAAATTCGTAAAGTCCCGCATAGGCATCCGCCAGGATATCAGCCGGTATATCCGGCAGATCATCGGGCACTCCGAACTCCGTATCCAGCGCATCCTTTAAGGATCTGTATCCCTCCATGAGGGCACCGTGGTGTTCTTCTATGAAGCCTGTATCACCGGCCTTACCTGCCATCTCAAGCGCTTCCGCATCACTTCCAAGCTGCAGTGCGCCCACCAGGCGCGAGCTGCTCTTCAGCGCATGTACCTTTATAGTATAATTCTCCCAGTCCTTCGAATCAAAGAATTTCTGTATCTCTCCGGCTTTGGTGTTATATGAATCATAGTATATCTTGAGTACAGAGAGGAAAGCATCCTCTGATCCGCTGTTCTTTACGGCTGCCGCCACATCTATGCCGGGTATGCTCTCATACCATTTCTTCTCTTCCTCGGGAACGACAGCTGTCCCGACCGCTTCTGTGCTCTCTTCACTGAGCTCATCCGCATTCTCCGACTCTGCTTCCTCATATTCATCATAATCGTCATACTCTTCGTTTACCTTGGCAATGATCTGCCCGAAGTTGTAGTTTCTGTTGCCTTTCACCAGATACAGCAGGCCGAAAGTGCCCTCTCCGCAGTTGGATGAAATGCCGGCCGAAGCCTTCTGGAATACTATGTTTTCGAATCCTATCCTTTCCTTCACCTTCTCTTCTATCCAAAGCAGCTCCTCTTCTGACATGCCTGCATAGGTGATGAAGACAAATGAATGGTCCGGGGACACGGAAGATGGCAGCGCATAATCTATATACTTTTCGTAGCATCTCTTTTCACTTCCGAACAGCAGCCTGCCTACGCCCAGTTTATCCTTTTTCATCCTGAGCACAGGTCTAAGCCAGAGCGTGTTCAGCACATTGTTCATGAAAGGACTGATCCTGCCGCGTCTCAGCATTATCTCCGTATTCTTTGCCACGAAGCTGCACCTGATCATTTTCTTGGCTTCTTCAAGCTCGGATACTATCTTCTCCACCGGTGTATTCTGCTGCGCGAGTCTGGCCGCTATCATCACCAGGATACCTGTGGCACTCGACAGGCATTCCGAGTTTATTATCGTGACGTTCTCAAAGGTCTTGGCGACTCGTATAGCACGGCCGTATTCTCGGCTGCTGCCCTGTGTCAGCGTTATATATATCAGATGATGGGCCTTGTTCAGCTCTCTGGAGAAGAAGGCTGTCAGAGCCTCCTCTGTGGGCGGCTCCGAGTCAACCATCTTGTCCAGATCCGCCATATACCGCACCAGTTCCTCGGAATCTATGTCTATATTGTCATAAAAGACTCCTTCGTTCGTGATGACCGTATATGGGATGATGCTTATCTGCATCTCCTTAATGATGCTCTGAGGCAGGTCGCTCATGGTACTGGTCGCTATGATCACCGGCTTCTTCTTCGCATAGCGGCTCGCGGTGTTCATCCTGGAACCTGTCATCTCACTGCCTGATATGTGTATCACCTTCTCGGCCGGAAGATGTGCCATCAGCATCTCCTCCAGCTGCTGTCCCGATACCGGCTTCACCAGATATCCGTCGAATCCGGTGTTGTTGTACAGTTCGATATTCTCACCGCCTGCATTGGCAGTGAGGACTATGACGGGGATGTTCAGGTTCAGGCCGCCCTTCTGTGATCTGATCTGCTCGAAACACTCTATACCGTCCATCTCAGGCATCAGATGATCCATAAAGATCACATCATAGCGGTGCTGCAGGGTCTTGGCCAGGGCTTCGGCTCCTGAGAGCACGAGATCCACCGTCATCTGCGTTCCGGCGAGAAGCTTTGCCTCCACCTGCAGGTTCATCTCGTTATCATCCACTATCAGTATTCTGGCATCCGGAGCATGGAAGCTGTGCTGGAACCTGTCTGTACCTGCCATTCCTCCCAGACCGGTTATACTGATATCACCTATGCTCTTCTCTGAAGATACTCCCTGCTTCAGGGTCACTGCAAAGGTCGAGCCCTGCCCGTATACACTGTTGACGGTTATCTCACCGCCCATAAGCTCCACGAGCTGCTTCACTATGGAGAGTCCCAGGCCTGTACCCTCTATATAACGGTTCTTCTCTTCATCCACTCTCTGGAAGGTGTCAAAGAGATGCGGCAGTGCATCCGGCTTTATCCCCATACCGGTATCCGATACGGTTATCTTCAGCAGAGCCTCCTCACTGCCCTCTGTCTCGCATTCCATATGCATGCTGACTGAGCCTTCCTTTGTATACTTCACGGCATTGTTGAGGAGGTTTATGAGGATCTGCTTGATCCTTACTTCATCACCATACATTATCTCCGGGACGTCGGGGTCTATATTCACCTCAAACCTCAGTCCCTTCTCCTCTGCCTTGAGCCAGATCATGTTCACTATCTCCGAAAGGAGCGATGCCACATTGTAGTCCACCGGAACGATATCCATCTTGCCTGCTTCGATCTTTGACACATCCAGTATGTCGTTTATCAGGGCCAGCAGCATCTTACCAGCGCCCTGGATATTTCTCGCATCCTTACGGATCTCTTCCGAAGCATCCTCCTGGCGCAGTATGATCTCATTGAGTCCCAGCACGGTATTTATCGGGGTGCGTATCTCATGGCTCATACTGGAGAAGAAACGGTTCTGGGATCTGTTCAGCTCCTCCAGTTCTCTTGATTTTTCCTCGGCAACCCTGGCCTCCTTCTGCAGGATCTTAGTCCAGAAGGTGATCAGAACCGCAAGTATTATAAATGCTATGACATACTGTGAAAAAGAAAAAATAAAATCTTTTTCCCTTGAGTATTCCGGCAAAAGCTCCGGATGACGATAAGAAATGAACCCGCATACGAAAAGGATGGCGGTATCAAGAAAACACATGATTATCCTGAATTTACCGTCAAGTATCAGGACCAGATAGTATCCTCCCATAAGGAACATGATAAGTGTTCCGTTATCGATACCTCCTTTTGAAAAGAAAGTCAACGGCCGCAATATTAATACAAGGATCAGGGTCAAGACTATTTTAGCTGTCTTCATCCTATTTGTCTTTGCGAAGAATAACAGAAGACCGACTCCGATGATCACTCCTGCCAGGGGGATCATCAGGGTCAGGATCTTTTCACCCAAAATAACGCCAACCATCGCATATGAAAACAGCGCTGCCAGTTCACATACCGTAAACAGCACGAAGGTCCTGTCCTTGATATGGATCGATGAATCAAACAGATAGTAGTATATACGTTTTCTTATGTCATTATGCTCTCTCATGCATCTGCCCTCCCTTCACGCCGGGACGCCTCTTCAGGCAGGACGTTATTCATGACACGTTCGAATTCTCCCGTATCGACGGGCTTTGCAATGAACCCGTCAAATCCTTCCTTCATGAACATCTCCCTTGCTCCGCTCAGAGCATTCGCAGTCAGGGCTATGATCACAGGCTTCCTGTAGCTTGCATCCGCCACAGCTCTTATGCGCTTCATAGCCTCTACTCCATCCATCTCAGGCATCATATGATCCATGAAGATGACATCGTAATCTCCGTCCTCATATTTCTTTATGGCTTCCATACCGCTCTCGGCAGTATCGATATCCATCCCGTAATCCCTGAAGAGACCTGAAGCCACCACCAGATTCATGGGCTCATCGTCCACTACCAGTGCTCTGACACCGGTAAACATCACTCTGTCCTCAGGGTTTTCCCTGCCCAGCTCTGCTTCCAGCTCTCCGTTCAGCACACGTACGATGGGAAATGCATACATAGGCTTGGACAGTACTGTCACTCCGCTACCGGCAGCTGCCTTGAATCCGGGATCTGCAGCCACCACTATCCTGTATCCCTGCGAGGCCATATAGTCCAGCATCGCAGTCTCAGCCACATACTCCTCCTGTCCGGTGAAGATGCAGGAGATCTTCAGATCCCCTGTCAGATGCTCCAGCTCCCTCTTATCTTCAGCCGAGTACAGTCTCATCCCCAGTCCTTTCGCAAGATTTACAGCCATATCCCTGCTGAACTCTCTCATCTCCGGAACCTTGTATTTTTCAGGCTTGATATAGAATACTATCCCTTCTCCCGCCTCTTTGCCTACCGAAAGACACGGAGTGGGATCCACCACCTGCTGAGGCAGCGATATACGTACCGTGGTCCCCCTGCCTTTCTTGCTGTTTATGTTCACGAAGCCTCCCATCTTATGTACTGTCCCGTACACGATAGGCAGACCTATACCTATGCCTCCCGTACTCCGGTCACGTTTTTTATTCGCCTGATACATCCCCTTTGATACACGCGACATATCTGCTCTTGTCATACCTATGCCTGTATCCGTCACCTCTATGGTCAGATTCACTCCGTAATCCTGCGGCACGGAAAAGACCTTGATGTATATTCCGCCCCGTCTCGTAAACTTGATCGCGTTTTCCAGGAGATGCCTGAAGAGCTTATGCAGCTTTTTGATGTCGCCCTTCAGCATACTCGGCGTCCCGGGTGTTATATCCACTATCAGCTCCAGATCTTTATTCTTATCGAGTGACTTATAGTTCGCCACGACATCATTTATCAGAGACACACACATATAGTTCTCTTCTTCAAGACAGAGCTCACCCCGCTTGATCTCGGTATAGTCCTGTATATCCTCTATCTGGTGTGCTAGCCTTATCCCCGCATCCTGTATGGCTGACAGCTCGCCGCTGTCGTTATTCTTCTTCATGACACTTGTCATGCCGCTTATCACGTTCACGGGTGTGCGCAGCTCATGTGATATATTCGACAGGAAATCTTCCATATCATGATTGTTTTGGGTGATCGCATTAAGCCATTCCTGTGTCTGCGCATTCTCTGCGTTGCGTCTGTTTACCGTGATCCTGCTGAAGACATACATGGTGAGTACCGTACCCACATGATAGACTATCCTCATATTGGTGAACGCCCCCATATGAGTCTCGCCTTTTGCGTACAGGAAATAGAACTGGATCCCCATCACCAGGACGTATTCGGCCAGGATAAGGTTCAGCAGCACGATACGGTCTGCCATGGTGAAGGTGACCATGAAGAGTGTGGCGGATACAGAGATGTCGAAGAGACTGGTGTCATGTATGCCGTGATAGAAAAGCAGGAAAGCAGAAAAGACAAAATAGATGTTCTGCCTTGAAGTCAGATCCATCTTCCCGGCGATATGAAGCCACCACAGTGAGAGCATGCCTATAAACACCACTGCCGGAACCCAGAATTCCCATCCTCCGAAAAAGTTCTGAAGGATACAGGATATCCCTGCCAGTGTGCAGATAGATATCATCAAGCGTTCTTTTCTGATCTCATCCATATTCTCCTCCTCACATCAGAAGCTATGCATGCCGGTCTTCCCCTCATGCATTACCCCTGCTCTTTCCATGATCTCTCCCGTATCACCGGCAGACAGCATGGCCCGCCCTGTCTTTTCCTTGGATGCCGCTATCTTGTCCGCGAGCGTCAGTATCCACCCTTCTCTGTGTCTCGGCGCTCCCGGCTTTAGCGGGAACATATGATGCTTTATGGCATCGATCACTCTCTCATCCTGCTCCCCGGTGATCCTTATATATATCTCTATGGAGTCCAGCGGATGCCTCACAAGACACTGGGCGTTGTTTCTGTATTTTTCATTCCTGCCCATGATGCCCAGATCATGACATAGCGACGATACCACCACATTCTTCAGTGTCCTCTCATCGGTCATGGCCCGCTTCATGCACAGCTTAACGGCCTCGGCTGCAACCCCCAGCGTATGATCTCCCACCGTCCTGTTAAGATGATGTGTCTGATGGAAGGTTGCATCAAATTCTTCCGACTGCAGTATCTTCCATCCGTACTTTACTATTGTGTCCTTTATCCTCTCATCCACTGTATCATCTTACCATGTGATCTGCTCTGTCGCAAAAAAAGCTGCCGCATCTTACGATGCGACAGCCCTTTTATTCTTATGCCTTTTATTATACGGTATACTGTGACAGATCCGAATTGATCTCGTCTGAGTAATTGTTCAGGTTCTCCGAGATACTGGTTATGTTCTCGGTCTCCTCTCTCAGTTTGTTGCTTTCTGTCACGATCATATCGCTGAGGCTCAATACCTCGTTGATGCTCGATGCCTGCTCCTGAGTCGTTGCAGCGTTGTTGGATGCGACATCATTGATACGCTCGATACCGCTCGCTATCTCCGTGATGCCTTCCGTAGCCTTGGCCACATCCTCATATATCGTGTTGAAGGATGCATTTGCTCCCTCGACGCCGCTGATGCAGGCTTCCATATCGTTGACGCATATATCTGCCTTCTTGTTTATATCATCGATATTCTTCGTGATATCGTCTATCAGTCTGCGGATCGTATCTGTAGCCTCTGATGACTGATTTGCAAGTATGCCGACCTCAGAAGCGACCACTGCGAATCCCTTGCCCATCTCGCCGGCTCTTGCTGCCTCGATCGAAGCATTAAGTGACAGCAGATTGGTCTGTCCGGATATGGCGTTGATCGTATCCGTGATACCTGTGATCTCCTCGACTGATTTTGCGGTAGCCTTGATCAGGGTGGTAAGCTCGCTTATCGTATCATTAAGCGTATTCACGTTCCTTGTCATGGCCTCCATCTCTTCCCTGCCCTTTCCGGATGCTTCAAGTGTCTCGTCACAGAGACTCCTTACATCCTCGGCATTACGTGCCAGCTGGCTCGATGTATCCGCCAGCTCCGTAGCTGCATGAGCTATATCCTCGATGGATACCGTCATGTCGTTCAGAGTACCGTTCAGCTTCG
>JAEEGO010000094.1 GCA_016280355.1 Lachnospiraceae bacterium
GACGGAGACTGATCGGGGGCGATATAAACATCCGATACATCAAATTTTGCAGGGTCATATGAAGCGCCGGACTGAGCGTCAGCTGAAGATACTGTGTCGTCTGCGGGAGCAGGCTGAGCGCTGTCCGTTGCGGAAGCTGCATCTGTTTTCGGGGCATCCGTGCTGCCGCATCCGCCAAGGATCGCTGCAGTCGTAAGAGATGCGATCAGGAATACTGTCAATTTATTTTTCATTTTCTTTCATCCTTTCATGTAATGGATGAATGTTACCATACATGATGCGAAATTTACAAACGATACGTCAGGTAACAATCGTACATATACAATATATACAGTCGCGGCATCTGTCCTGTCGTGCTATACTAAATCCGTGTGAAAAATAAGCTGAGAGGGAAATATAAATGGACTACATAGTCAGGGCTGCGGCAGATAACGAACATATCAGGGCATTTGCAGCGACTACAAGAGAAATGACGGAAGAAGCAAGAGTGGCACACAACTCATCGCCGGTGGTGACAGCGGCGCTTGGAAGACTGCTCACGGCAGGTGCCATGATGGGTATCACCATGAAAGGTGAAAAAGATATACTCACGCTTCAGATAAAAGGAAACGGAGCTATGGGCGGACTCACCGTGACGGCGGATTCACAGGGACACGTGAAGGGATACCCCATGGAGCCTTTGGTGCTGCTGCCTCCGAGAGAGTCGGATCACAAGCTGGACGTTGGCGCAGCCATAGGACGCGGCACTCTGCGTGTGATAAAGGATCTGGGACTCAAGGATCCTTATATCGGAGAGGTGGATCTTGTCACAAGTGAGATAGCCGAAGACCTCACGTACTACTTCGCACAGAGCGAACAGGTGCCTTCAAGCGTTGGACTCGGAGTCCTGATGAATAAGGATAATACGGTCAGGGCTGCGGGAGGATTCATAGTACAGCTGATGCCGGACGTGAGCGAAGCCACAATAGACAGACTGGAGGACAATCTGAAAAAGATATCTTCCGTGACTGAACTCCTTGATCAGGGAAAGACTCCGGAAGATATACTTGAGATGCTGCTGGACGGCCTCGATATGACAATACTCGAGACAGTGCCGTGCGGCTTCAGATGTGACTGTTCACCGGAGAAAATAGAAAAGGCTCTTGTGGCTACCGGAAGGGAAGAACTGCAGAGCATGATAGATGAGGGCAAGGAAATAGAGATGGTATGCAGCTTCTGTAATAAGAAATATATAGTATCAGTGGAAGAGCTTGAGAAGCTGCTGAAAAGCGCAGCCAGATAATAACTGAACACTGGTTTACATAAAACCAAATAAGTTTACATAAAATTTAAACAGTTTACATAAATTACATAGAAATATATTAAAACAAGACTCACGAAGGAGCACTTTACAAATTATGTCAACTAATCGTTTTTTTAATTCAATATCAATAAGACTCGGGATATGTGTCCTGATCACGGCTACTATGATCCTGACAGCCTGCGCAGGAAACGATAAAAAAGACTCAGCCGCTACGACTGAAGAGAAGACTGAGGCGGTATCGAAGAAAGACGGTAACAAGGATGAGGCCGCAACGGCCGCTGATACTGAAGCTGCGACGACAGAAAGCACGACAGTCAGCGCAGCTGATAGTGCAGAGAGCACATCAGAGGACGAAAGAGCCTGGGCTCAGGCTTATCTTGATTATCTTGACGGTGAACAGGATGAGGAAGGCATCGACAAATCCTATGCACTCATATATGTGGATGGTGATGACATACCGGAGCTTGTGGTGGATACGGGATTTGAAGCCGGAGGCTGTCAGATCCTTACCTGGCATGGCGGACTGCTGGATGTGCTGCAGACTTCGCGTCTTTATTTCCAGTATATAGAAAAAGGCAATCTGCTGGATAACTGCGAGGGTCATATGGGCTACTATTATGATCTTGTTTACACCATACATGACGGCAGATGGGTGCAGATATTCAACGGGGAGTACTCGGAATTCGATCCGGCCTCCGATCCCGATGACGACTTCAATGAGGAGACGGGCAGGTATACAACCCTGTATTACAGCGTGAACGGTAAGGACACTGACGAAAAGACATACTACAAAGAACTCGACAAGGTCTTTGACAGAAGCAGCAGCAAAGAGGTGACCTCATATCTGCTCATAGACGATCTTCGCTCATATCTCAAGACGGGAAAGATGATATATGAGGATCACAGGTATGAACTCGTAGTCGAGGACTGCACCTGGGAAGAGGCACAGGAGAAGTGCCAAAAGAAGGGAGGCTATCTTGCTTCTCTTACCTGTGACGGAGAATTTGAAAAAGTCGAGAATATGATAAGGTCCGAGGACAAGACAAATATTTGCTTCTACGTTGGAGCAGAGCAGGTCGACTACGTATACGAATGGACCGAGCCGGGGCTGACACAGAAAGGCTGCGTCGGAAGTCCGTACTACAAGCACTGGCTCGACAACGGACCAAGCTATACGGATATAGATCTGAACGGCAACACGATAGATGAGGAAAAGGTCGAATTCATATTCAGGAAGGGTGAGGACTGCTTCTACCTGAATGATATCCCGAATGATGTGATAGGGATCTACCCGTCGTTTGCGGGCAAGATGGGATACATCTGTGAGTATGACAGGTAGATCATAAAACGATATGAAACTGGTAGAGAGTAAAAGAAGAAAAAAAATACTGTGGACATCGGGCATATATATAGCACTGATAGTCCTGAGCATAGTGCTTGTCGGCATAAGGGGTATTTCCGAGCTGAAGCCGGTATATCTCATTAATATAAGCGTGGATATCTTCGGGATGATAACGGGATATGTCCTGTTTGTTTGTTGCATAATAGATGTACAGAAGACGGGCTCCAACCTGAAGTATTTCCTCTATCTGCTGAATGTGGTGTACTTCGGGCTTTTCACAGACGCCTGCGCGTGGATGGTGAACCTGAACCCATCGCTGCGTATCTTAAACATACTGGACAATACAGTCTACTATATGTGCGGGCCGATAGCTGCCTGCTTCTTCTGGCTGTATACCATGACCTATCTGAAGCTCGATAAGAAGATCATAGGTCTTTTGGGCAAGATCGTACAGGTAGGGCTTATAGTCTCACTTGCGCTGATAGTGATAAACGCATTTGCAGGTTTTTATTTTACCGTGGATGCACAGGGCGTGTATCAGAGAAGCAGCTTCTATCTGATCTCCACCTTATACGGACTCTTTGTGATGATATCTGCGATTACGGCGGTGTATCTTGAGAGGAAGCAGCTCGAGAAATACCAGGCGGTAACGCTTTATATCTACGCACTTGCACCTATAGTATTAAGCGGGCTGACAGCGGCCGTTTACGGACTGTCCATAAGCTACGGGGTGATAATGGTCATAATGCTTTTGATGTACTGCCTGCTCAACGTATCGCAGGGCAGGGAAAAGGCTGCGGCTGACAGGGATCTGAGAGTGGCGGCAGGCATACAGAAGCATATCCTGCCGAATACCTTCCCGTATCTTCCGGAGAGGACGGAGTTTGACCTGCATGCTTCGATGAACGCCGCAAAGCAGGTCGGAGGAGATTTTTATGATTTCTTCATGACAGATGACGATCACCTCGTACTCGTCATAGCCGATGTATCGGGCAAGGGACTGCCCGCAGGACTCTTCATGATGATGGCCAGGACACTGATACGCAACAGGGCACTGTTTTCAAGTGACAATGATCCGGGTGCGATACTTCATGACGTGAACAACTTCCTGTGCGAAGGTAATGATATAGGGCTTTTCGTGACAGCATGGCTTGGCATACTGACGCTCTCTGACGGGCGTATGGTCTATGCCAATGCAGGCCATGAATATCCCGCCATATGTAAGAAGGGCGGTACATTCGAGGTGCTGAAAGAAAGACATTCGCCGCCACTTGCAGCCATGGAGGGTATGAACTTCTCCGGAGGTGTGATAGAGATGGAGCGGGGAGATACTGTCTATGTGTATACGGACGGCGTCACGGAGGCCATGGATGAGAATGAGAGATTCTTTGATATGAAGGGGATGCTCGAATCGCTGAACAGGGATCCTTCAAGGACTCCGAAGGAACTCGACGAAGCAGTGCGCGCAGATATAAGCTCGTTTGCGGGAGAAGCAGCACAGTTCGACGATATCACTATGCTGTGCATCAGGTATTACGGTAAGGAGCAGGATAAGGCTCAGCAGGTAAAAGAAGGGACGGATGAAACATGAAGTCCGAAAAGGATC